>JAFQGN010000255.1 GCA_017398245.1 Clostridia bacterium
CCGTCCGGCGCGACAGGGCCGACGGCCTGTATATCGCCCGCGAAACCATCGCGCAGCATCCGTTTTTCATACAGGAGCCGCGCGGCGAATTCACCGTGCTGCATCCGAGCAAAGCGGGCGCACAGGCGTTTTCCGAATGGCTCGGCGGCGACAGCACATTCGGTTTTGAGCGTTTCTCCGGCCGAGATCTGGCGCAGGAAGACTGCTTTCTGCTCGCTTCCGGCATAAAACTGCTCGAAACCGCCTGCACAAGCGCGCAGGCCGTGCAGTTTGAAAAAGCCGTTCGGCAGCGCGCCGCGCTCCTTCTTCGAACACATAACGATACCGACGGCGGCGCATTGGAAACATGCATGCGTATCGCCGCAAAAATAGAACAGGCAGCGAAAGGAGAATGCAAATGAAACTCAAATGGCTGGGCCACGCGTGTTTTTCCCTGACGACCAATTCCGGCACGGTGATCGTGATGGATCCGTTCGACGCCTCTGTCGGCTATCCCGTGCCCAACTGCGTGGCGGATATCGTCACCGAAAGCCACCAGCACCACGATCATAACGATGTCTCTTCCCTCAGCGCGGTCGGGCAGGTACTGAACAGCCCCTGCGATGTCACTGTTGGCGGCGTGCATATTTCCACCCTTTCCACCTTCCACGATGGCGAACAGGGCGCAAAGCGCGGCACGAACCTGATCTTCCTCATCGAAGCGGACGGCAAAAAGATCGTCCACTGCGGCGATCTGGGCCACATGCCCGGTGAGGAACAGCTTGCCGCCATGCGCGGCGCGGATGTGCTGCTCGTGCCCGTGGGCGGCTTCTATACCATCGACGCCGAAATGGCCGAGGCCGTGCGCAAGGCGGTCGGACCGAAGTTGACTGTGCCCATGCACTTCCTGACCCCGGTCATGAACTTCCCCATCGCCGATGAAAAACCCTTCCTTGCGCTCAACGGCGGCGGCTATGCGGGCACGAACGAGATCGAACTCAACGGCGAACACAGCGGCGTTCTCGTTCTGAACTGGCAGGCATGAGCACGGATTGCATGCACCTTGTGCGCCCAAGCGCAGCTCTGCTCCCCTCCTATATCGAAGCCGGAGTCGAGTACCGGGCAAACGGCGTAAACACCTATGCGTTTATGGATCCGGCGCGGCACGATATCCTCGCGCGCATCGAACGCTTCCGCACGGGCGTCGGCCTGCCGGAACACTATGTGCGCGCGGATTATCTCTGGCTGGAAGAAGATGGCAGGTTCATCGCCGAAGTTTCGATCCGGCATGCGCTGAACACCTCTCTGCTGCGCTACGGCGGGCATATCGGCTACGGCGTGCGCCTCGGCTATTGGAACCGCGGGGTCGGCACGCGCCTTCTGGGCCTCGCATTGGAGTTTGCGCGCTCCGAGCTGCACCTTAGCCGCGCATTGGTCACCTGCGATGACGATAACATCGGCTCCGCGCGCGTGATCGAGAAAAACGGCGGCATCTTGCAGGACCGCATCGCGAATATCGTCGGCGGAAAACTCATCACCACCCGGCGCTACTGGATCGACCTGTAAACCAAAATCCCCCTCTTGGAAAAGAGGGGGGATTTTCTTATCTGTGAAAGGTATTCCCGTCAGCCGATCTGGCTGGACGCATTCAGTGCGGCGACGTCCGCCGGATCAAGCAGGATCTCTCCCGCTTCGCGCATGCTCTGCGCCTGCGCAAGGCTGGAATACCCGACGATCGGGCAGACCGGGAACGGCTGGCTGGTGAGATAGGCGATAGACAGCGCGCCGACGCTGTATCCCGTGCGCGCCGAGATCTCCTTCAGAATTTCATACGAACGCAGATTGCGCGGCGAAAGGAAGCGTTCTCTCGCCTTTCGGCTGAGCGACTCCTCCCCTCCTGCGGCAAGCTTGAAATAAAAACCCTTAGCCTGCGAAGTGAACGGCACCACGGGCAGCCCCGTCTGCTTGTGCCATGCGTACTCCGCCTCGTCCATGCGCACAAGAGTGTCGTCCTCCAGCACCTCCTGCCGCGCAAGGCTCCATTGCGGCTGCACGGCGGCAAACCCCTGCATCCCGTTTTCCGCCGCAACGCGCTGCGCCTCCTGCAGGCGGGAGAGGCTCCAGTTCGACGCGCCGATCAGCCTCGTCTTCCCTTCGCGGATCAGCTCGTTCAGCGTCGCCAAAATCTCCTCCACCGGACGCGCCGCTTCGTCGCGATGCAGCCAGTAGATATCCACATAATCCGTATCCAGCGCGCGCAGGCTCAGCTCCATATCGCTGCGGATGCTCCCGCGGTCGAGCCTGCCGGTGTGCATGCTGCCCATCGGCGGGTGCGCGCCCTTCGTTCCGACGATCATCTGTTCGCGGTTGCCGCGTTTTTTCATCCACCAGCCCAGCACCGTTTCCGAGATCCCCTGCACGTTCTCGGCATAATACCCATACAACCGCGCCGTATCTAAAAAATTTCCGCCCAGTTCTGCGTACAGATCCAGCATTTTGAACGATTCTTCCACCGTAATGCTCGTGCCGAACGCCTGCGTGCCCAGCGCAAGAACGCTCACCGGCCTGCCCAGACCTGGAAACTCATGCATCCTCATTCTTCTGCCTCCTCTTGCTTCTCTCATTCCACATTTTCCGACCGCAGTCTGCTTACAAATATAGTACCCAGCGGTTGACCTTCCCTATTTTTCGTCAGTTATGCACAAAAAGCGGCCGCGTCCCACGTGAATGTGCATATACAAAATGTATATACGTTAATTTTTTCATTCGTGCAGGATTTCCCTTTGTTTTCGCGAATTTTTGTATGCATAAACGGAATATATATATGCATCACAGCATATACTATACACAAAATACTGCGCTTTTATGCGCTAAAAGGAGTTTTTCGCATGCATACAGCCTCTCGTTCCGGTCGCAGACGGATACTGAAACCTTATATTCTTCCTCTGATATACTACCTGGCCGGTATGCTTCTTGCAGGAGCTATTTTTACCGGAGTGAACGGCTTTTCAACCCACACGGCCGATTCCGACACCCTCAGCGCCATCGCGACCGCCGAGCACGCCGAATGGACCGGCGCGTTCGACGCCTTCGATACCATCGGCTACCCCAATGCCGATATCCACGGCGATATCCTTCCCCGCATCCAGCTGCATTTTTACAGCGCCGAAACGCTCGATCGGCTGCTTTCGCAGCAATATGGCGCGCAGTACAGCCTGATCGACCCGGAGATCTACCGCTATGTCACCCTCACGATCGAAGAGATCGAAGCCGCCGCGCAGCAGGGCACGTCGATCGAACCAATGATCGAAAACCTGCGCGTGTACATGCTGATGATGCAGGAAGGGCTCGCGCAGCGCTTCGATGCAAACGGAAATATCCTCCCTGTCTCCGATTGACCGAACTTGGTCGGTTTATTCCAAAATCACAAGCCGTTGCGTCAGATCGCTGTCTGCCGCCCGGTTTTTTGTATCCTTCGAAAGCAGCGCGCGCAGATCCGTCGCCCTGCGTTCCGCCTGAAAACACCGGTCATCCTCCAGCGCTTTTCCGCGGCTGACCAGCGGAAGAGCGCTTTTGCTTTGCAGTGCGGAAAGCGCATGCTTTCTCGCGCCAAGCAGGCGGATATAGCGCGGCGCCGGGTATCCTTCCAGCAAACCTCGGTCTGTTTTCAGCATCGCATGCGCCAGAATCCGCGAAAGCCTCGCATGGGTGTATCTCTTGGATTTCAGCGCGTCGAGCAGCTCCTCGCGCGTTCCGGCCGTTCGGCAGGCTTTGTACAAAAGGTTTTCCAGCCCCTCGCCCACATCAGGCAGGGCCGCAAGCTCCTCCTGAGACATCCCGCGCAGCGCGGAAAGCAGCGCGATATCGGTCAATGCCGGCTCCGGCACGCAGCCGGCATTCAGCATCAGCAGGCGATGCGCATACTCCGGCATCGCAACAGCCGCTTCCTGCAGCCGCCCCTCGTGCACTGCCCTGCGGATCGCAGATGCGCTCGTCTCCTGCATCAGCTCGTCTGCATGGTGAGACGCCCCCCGCCGAACGACCACAGGCTGCATCGCGCTGCCGATCCGACGGATCGCGCGGATATATTCGATGCCCAGAGCCGCATTCGGCCCCTGCAGAACAACTTCATCCGCCCCTGTACAGCGGGCAAGCGCCTCTCCCCGCGCGCGCACAAAGCTTTTGCCCTTCGCAAGCTCTTCCTTCAGCGCCGTGGCATATTCCTCAGACTCGTCCTCCAAAAACTTCGCGATCCTCTCCAACGTGTCGACCTCATCCGTCTCGCACCCAAACGACAGCCATTCGCACCCGATATTGTGCAGAAGGAACACGCCGCCAAAGGCAAAATTCTCCGCCGGGCGCGCCCCCCAGAGCACAGGCAGCTCCACAACGATATCCGCCCCGCCGCGCAGGGCCATCTCCGCACGGGTCCACTTGTCCAGCAGCATCATCTCGCCGCGCTGCGATACGGAACCGTTCATCGCGACAACAATCAAATCGCACCCGGTCCGCCTGCGCGTTTCCCGGATGTGCCGCTCGTGCCCGTTGTGGAACGGATTATACTCTGCTATGATGCCTGCTGCGCGCATGTTTCCCCCGCCTTTCCCCCCTATTGTACATGGGAACACCGCATCGCGCAAGCCCAGAGACCGTAGTCTGTTTTCACAAATGCATCTTCCACCATTTTCCCGCCAGACCGACCAAGGTTTGCCGGTGCTAACTCTTGCGCCATCCATGCGCCATCCCGTATAATGAAAAGGAATCGTGCATTACGCCAGGAGGTTTTAAACATGGCGAAGCTATATTTCCGCTACGGAGCAATGGGCTCGAGCAAAACTGCAAATGCGATCATGGTGGACTATAATTACCGCGAACGGGGACAGAAGAGCCTGATCCTGAAACCGCGGCTTGATACGCGCGACGGCGGACGCATCGTCGGCTCGCGCAGCGGCCTGCAGGCGCCGTGCCTGTTTATCGAGGAACTGTCCTCCATCGATCCGAAGGAATACGACTGCCTGATCGTCGATGAAGCGCAATTTCTGACCAAAGAGCAGGTGCAGGCGCTGGTCGATATCGTGGATACGATGGACGTGCCCGTCATCTGCTACGGCCTGCGCGCCGATTTCCAGCAAAACCTGTTCGAGGGCAGCAAATGGCTGCTCGCCTGGGCAGACACGATCGAAGAAGTGAAAACCGTGTGCTGGTGCGGGCGCAAGGCAACATGCAACGCGCGCATCTCCGAAGGGCGCGTCGTCAAAGCCGGCGAGCAGATCATGCTTGGCGGAAACGAGAGCTATGTGGCGCTGTGCCGCAGGCATTGGGCGGAAGGCAGGCTGGGGCCGGATGCGGATTGAACCGATCAAAACCAATAAGAAGGCCTATCTCGACCTTCTCCTTTTGGCCGACCCGTGTGAAGAGATGGTCGACCGGTATATCGACGGCGAAATGTTCGTCCTCTTTGAAGGGAACGAGGCCGTGTGCGAATGCGTGATGCACGAGCGCGAGGACGGGCAGATCGAACTGAAAAACCTGGCCACACAGCCGGATAAGCAGGGGCGCGGCTATGCATCCGCGCTCGTGCACGAAATGTTCCGCCTCTACGCCGGCCGGTATCAGAAAATGTACGTGGGCACCTGCGGGGCCGAATCGTTCTATACCTCCCTCGGCTTTGCCTACGCCTATACCGACGAGGGCTTTTTCACCCGCAATTACCCGGAGCCGGTCATCGACAACGGCGTGCAGTGCATCGACATGACCTATTTCTCCAAAGAACTCTGACGCGCCGCTTCAGCCAATACAAACGAAGAGCACCCCGAACAGGGGTGCTCTTTTTAGTTCTGTATCTTGCTCATCCGCCTAAAGTAAATTCCGGCTGCGGCAGCAACCGCGGCGGCATACCATGCAAAGACGTACCAGCTATTGCGTACGACGGACTTGAGCGCCGTCCACAGCGCCATATCCTTGAGCAGCACATAGCCCAGCGTGACGCCAAGCACGCGCAGAAGATAGGCCCAAAGCAGCGCACACACGCCCCTCGTGACGATACGCCGGTCGAGGCGATCCGCAGCCTTAGCCGCCAAAATAAACCCTGCCGCGATAAACGGCACCCACAGCGCCGGGATCGCGCCCTGCGCCCAATCCAGCACGGGCATCAGAACCGAGGCAAGAAAAGCCGTGCTGGGGCGTCGCTGCGCCCATACAAAAAGGATCAGGACAAAGAGGAACAGGGCGTCCACGAGCGCGCAGGCCCACGGAGCCGCGCCCACTGCCGGGATCGACTTCAAAAGCACCGCGGCGGCCATCAGAACCGCCTCCGCAAGCCATTTCATCTCTCCGCGCCCCCTTTTCCTTATTTTTTGTTCGCCTTCTCCAGCAGCCATTCGCGCGCAAATTCCAGCGCTTCATCCATTTCCGTCTCCGGGTCGTCTACGATCTCATGATCCGGTTCAACGCCCGTTCCGTGAATGCAGCGGCCGGACGGCGTGAAATACGTCGCCGTTGTCAGCTGCATGCCCGCGCCGTCGCTGAACGGATACACCGTCTGCACGATGCCCTTGCCGAACGTCGTTTCGCCGATGACCGCGCCGATGCCGTAATCCTGCACCGCGCCGGAAAGCACCTCCGAAGCGCTGGCCGACATGGAATTAACAAGACACACGACCGGATATTCCACATGCTCCGCGTCCGATTTTTCCTCCAACCGGTTACCGTACCGGTCCTCCGTATACACGATCAGGCCCTTGGGCAGAAGGATATCGGCAATTTCCACAACGTCGTCCAGATACCCGCCCGTATTGTCGCGCAGATCGATCACCAAACCCTTGATCCCCTCGGCCCCGAAGCTCTCGATCGCCTCTTTGAAGCCCTCCACATCGTTTCCAAGGAAATCGGTGATCTGCACATAGCCGATGCCGCCTTCCAGCATCCTGTATTCCACTCTGTCCATGACCACGTTTTCCCTGCGCATGGTCGCCGTGTATTCCTCTCCGTCGCGCAGCAGAGTGAGCGTGAACTCCTCGTCTCCGCACTCGGCGATCAACCGCACAGCCTCGTCCACATCCTTGGCCGTCTCGCCATGCACAGGCGTGTCATTCACAAAGAGCACAATGTCCCCAGCCTGTATTCCCGCGCGCTGTGCAGGCGTGTTCTTGAACACGCGAACGATGGTCAGGTTGCCTTCCATATCCGCCGACACGCTCACGCCGATGCCCATGTACTCGCCGGTGGCATTGCTTGTCATCTGCTCCATCTCTTCCGGCGTGTAATAGAACGTATACCGGTCTTCCAGCGAATCCATCAGGCCGCGCACCGCGCCGGTGAGCAGCGTTTCGTCGTCCACCTCGGTATAATACTGCTGCAAAAGGATCTGCCGCACCTCTTCCAGGCGGGAATACCGCTGCAGCATGGCATATTCCTCTTCGCTGATATAGACGCCGTCGTTGGCCGGCAGGCTGATATTCCAGCCCTGCTCCACGCCGGTGAGATTGATCGTCAGCGCGGACGTGATCCCCGCAACGAGCGCCACCAGCCACACAATAGCGATGAGGACCAGACTGCGTTTGGACATTGGGCGACTCCCCTTTCCGCCGGCAAGCGACCGGCGTTTTCCATTTGTATTCTGCTCAGCAGCGCATCATGCATACAGCCGGAACCCGGACGGGCCCCGGCTGCTTGTATTGCGCTGTGTGCCGGCCTGTCTACATCCGGCATTTTCCTTATCGGCGGCTCTTGAGTGCGCTGGGCGTTTTGCCCAGCAGCATCATCAGCTTGAAGGTGACGGCGTCCTCAAACAGCCTCAGATCCAGCCCGAGCACGCGCTGCACCTTGTCCAGCCTGTATACCAGCGTATTGCGGTGGATGTACAGCTGTCGCGCGGTCTCGGAAAGGTTCAGATTGTTCTCAAAAAACTTTTCGATGGTGACGATCATTTCGTCGTTGAGCAGACGCATGCTCTTGCGGTTGAACAGCGCGGCGTTGTAGCGCGCAGCCATGTCCGCCGGAACGTCGGAAAGGAAGCGCTCCAAAAGCAGATTGCGGTACACAAACACATAACTGTCGGCCCTGTATACGCGGCCCACGTCGATGGCCTTGCGCGCCTCGCGATAGCTCTGCCCCAGCTCGCTCAGCTTCATCACCGGTTCGCCCACGCCGATATACACCGGGTGGCTGGTCTCGGTATAAAAACTGTTTTCGATCGCCAGGCCGATCTGCTCCATGTCGGCGTATTCCGTCTGCTCGTCCACCGCTTTGACCAACGCGATCGTATACTTGTCTACCTCGACGATCTCGTCGCCGTTCTCGCCGGAGATCATGTTCTCCAGAATGTTGAGCGCCATTTCCGTATCAAAATCGTTCAAATGCAGCACCATCACGCAGCGTTCCTTCTCCTGCGGAATGTTGTGCATCTGCGCCAGCGATTCCATCTCGCTTCCGGAAACCTCTTCGCGCAGCACATAGCGCAAAACTTCCGAAGCGTTCGCATGCGGAAGATCCACCTGCAAAAGCATCGTGATCATCTGCACGCTCAGCCGCGCGCACATGGCCACTTCCTTGGAATCTCCGGGCAGGCAAAGGTAGAGCGGGTGTTCGCCCTCCGTGCCGATGAGGGTAAGGCCGCCGTACACAAACGGCTCCTTCGCATTCTTTTTGAACGCTTCCGGCAGCTTGAACACGCGCTTATCACCTTCCGGCAGGATGACGCAGCCATCGCTGTCCAAAAGAATGACGTTCAGATCGATATTTTCGAAGATCTGCGCCATGCGAACGATGATATGGTGATCAAGATACATTGCTTTTCCTCCCGAAGACAGCATTTGTAAAAAGTATAAATGCCACGGCCTGAAAAATCAAGCCGTGGCATGTGAAGTTTAGTCAATATCTGTGTCCGCGGTATGAACTTAGCGGCCCAGGATGGTGACTTCGGTGTCCTTATCGAAGAAGTGCAGCCTGTTGGCGTCGAAGGCAACGCGGATCTTGTCGCCAACGCGGGAGGTGCTGCGCGGGTCGACGCGGGCGACGATGTTGTCGTCCTTGCCGGTGGTGTGCAGGTACAGGTAGGTCTCAGAGCCCATCAGCTCGACGACTTCGACGTTGACACTGATGCAGGATTCCGGAGCGTTGTTCAGGAACACCTCTTCGTCATGGATGTTTTCCGGACGGATGCCCATGTAAACGTCCTTGCCGATGTAGCTGTCAGAGGTGAACTTGGCCAGCTTGCCCTGCGGAACGGTGATCTTGTTCTCGCCGAACTTCGCAACGACCTTGTCGCCTTCCTTCTCCAGCTTGACAGTGAAGAAGTTCATCTGCGGGGTGCCGATGAAGCCGGCGACGAACAGGTTGGTCGGATAGTCGTACAGGTTCTGGGGGGTGTCGACCTGCTGCACGAAGCCGTCCTTCATAACCACGATGCGGGAGCCCATGGTCATAGCTTCGGTCTGGTCGTGGGTAACGTAGATGAAGGTGGTCTGCAGCTTCTGATGCAGCTTGGTGATCTCGGTACGCATCTGGACGCGCAGCTTAGCATCCAGGTTGGAGAGCGGTTCGTCCATCAGGAACACTTTAGGCTCGCGCACGATGGCGCGGCCCAGGGCAACGCGCTGCCTCTGGCCGCCGGAGAGGGCGGCAGGCTTGCGGTTCAGCAGGGCTTCGATGCCCAGGATGGCGGCAGCTTCCTTAACGCGGCGATCGATGTCAGCCTTGGGCATCTTGCGCAGCTTCAGACCGAATGCCATGTTGTTGTAAACGGTCATATGGGGATAAAGGGCATAGCTCTGGAAGACCATGGCGATGTCACGATCTTTCGGGGGAACATTGTTGACCAGCTTGTCGTCATTGTACAGCTCGCCCTTGGAGATTTCCTCCAGGCCTGCAACCATGCGCAG
>JAFQGN010000256.1 GCA_017398245.1 Clostridia bacterium
AACAGGAGAGGTGATACCGTTGGACAAGTAACCAACCCTGTGACAGAGCTTTTTGAGAAGCATTCTTTCGGAGGAAAAAAGGATCGATCAGAGCACGATCACTTACTGAAGAGACAAAAGAGAAGGAATGGAAAGAAGAAAAGCGAAGTCAATACTGCAGAAAGAGAGGTTGAAAAATGAAGTTAGATATCAAGACTGAACAGAAATGACCCTTGATTGTGGATGATCGGAGTTTGTGAAGAAAGACGAAGATCGCAAAATGAAGCAATCAAGGGTCATTTCGATTTTTGGGGTACAATATATCGGAAGGAGCAGGCGAAAGGCCTGTTTTTTGTTGTTTTGGGAAAAAACGGGCAAGTTTTCGCACGGCATCTCAGCAGGCGTGTGTACGTAAACTGAGTTAAAGTGGTCGTTTTTGGAAGAGAATGGCACGAAAATGCATCTAAAAAACGGCGAGTTTTGCCCGGAACTGGGGAAAACCGGGCATTTTTTCGCAAAGCCTTGACATGCGCCGCAGAACAGGAACTTTTCTTCTCATGCGCAGTGCGAAACAGGATGACAGATCGGTGCGGGTATGGTATAAAGAAGAAAAAGGTGGAAGGGGCGGGAATATGCGCTTGTTCATATTGGGAACGGACTGGTGGACGGATTGCGACGACGCGGTGGCCGTGCGGCTGCTGTGCCGGGCGGCGAAGAAGGGCGAGATCGCGCTGGGGGCGATCGGCCTGAACGCCTGCACGGAGGGCTCGGTCGAATCGCTGGACGGCTTTGTGCAGGAGGAAGGCTTGGGCGGCGTGCCGATCGGCGTGGATCTTGCGGCGACGGATTTTCACGGAACGCCGGTGTATCAGAAGGCGATCCGCAAATATGCGAAAAGGTTTTCCGCGAACGAGCAGGCGGAGGACGCGGTGAGGCTGTACCGCAGGGTGTTGGCGGAGGCGCAGGAGAAGGTCGAGATCATCGAGATCGGCTTTATGCAGGTGCTGGTCGGCGTTCTGGAAAGCGGCGCGGACGAGTTTTCGCCTCGGAACGGCATGGAGCTTGTGCGCGAAAAGGTGAAAAAGGTTTGGATCATGGCCGGGAAATGGGACGGCGAGGGCGAAAGCGAGCACAATTTCAACAACAACGCCCGTGCGCGCGTGGCAGCGGAAAAGTTGTGCAGACTGTGTCCGGCGCCGATCACGTTTTTGGACTGGGAGATCGGCCATGACGTGATCACGGGCAAGGAGCTGAAGGACGGCGACGTGCTCAAGGAGCTGATGTGCGTGCACGGCTCGCCCAAGGGCCGCATGTCGTGGGACCCGATGACTGCGCTGATGGCGATCATCGGCGACGAAGAAGAGGCGGGGTACGACGTGGTGCGCGGATTTGCGCGCGTGGACGCGCTGACCGGCGCGAACTATTTTACCCGGGATGAAAACGGGCCGCACGCGTTTGTGGTGAAAAAATGGGAAAACGAGCGGTACGAGCGCATGATCGAGGAGCGCATTGCGAGCGAAAATGGATAAGAAAACATCCTCTGCGGAGCGGATCTGCAGGGGATGTTTTTTGCAATATAAATAGGAAGTTTGGCGGGTCAGTCGAACCGATAGTGGGTGAAGCGTTCGATCACGCCGGCGTAGCGGCTGCGGCTGATGGGCAGGTCCTTTCCGTTGTGCAGAACGACGCGCATATTGGTACGGTTGATGGTGGAAATGGCGTTCATATGCACGAGGAAGGATTTATGGATGCGCACGAAGGAGGCGTTGGTCATTTCAGCCTCGATCTCATCAAGCCTGCGCAGCTGCTTGGCCGGCTCGGGCGCGCCGCTGTGGTGGATGAGCACGTGGTGCGCGGAGGATTCAAAATAGAGGATGCTGCGCAGCGGGATGCGGACTTCCTGTTCGCGGCTGGTGAGAGTGTAGACCGGGTCTTCCTGCCAATAGAAGTGGATGAAGCGATCGACCGTGGCGGCGATATCGACATCGGACGGGGGCTTGGGCAGAAAGCCGATGGGGCGGAAGGGGAAGGCCTCGGGCATGCGCTCGGGATGATTGGTGACGAAGACGATCTCGGTCGGGAGATGGAGGCTGCGGATCTGACCGGCGATGGCATAGCCGTCGCTTGGGCCGACGGCCAGATCGAGAAAGATCAGATCGGCATGGCCGGTTTGCAGGGCGTGCAAAATGCACCCGGCATTGGCGCAATGGCGGATGGAAACGTCTGTCGAAAAGGCGGCGAAAGCTGTTTGCACCTGCGCGTGCAGCTGCTGGGCAAAGACTGGATCGTCATCGCAAAGCAGGATGTGGATCAACTGTATCACCTTTACTTGAGATGGGCAGGGAATGGCGACAGAACGCCCACCATGATAATTAAATGATAATGAGATAATAACATAAAGTGCGAAAAATGTCGAGAGTTGATGCGGGAAAGAGCAAAAATAGCAGGAAATCCGTCAAAAATGAAGAGAGGCGCGGAACTGTGTGCGCGGGGGTGAAGTCTATAGAGAAAATGGCAGGATTTGGAGGGAAAAAGGATGAAGAAACTGGCGGGGATCTGTCTGGCGGCGTGGCTGATCGTCTTTGGGACGATCGGTTTGGGTGAGACTGCGAAGGCGCAGGGGACTGGGACGGCGGATGTGGGCGCGGCGGCAGTTGTGGACAGGGCGGAGCTGGGGACGGAGATGATCGGCGTGCACGAGCAGGCGGTGGTCGTCTGGCCGGAGGAAGAGCTCTATCCTGCCAGGCTTCAGATGGGCGGCCCGGTGCTGGACTGCGATAAGCTGCTCAGCGAGCTGCTGGGCGGCGATTATATTGTGCAAGAGGGCGGCGAGCGGTTTTCCGAAAACAAAGAGGGGGAGGTTTGGGAGATCCGCAGAGCGAGCATCGATGAGGAGACCGGCGCGCTGGAGTATTATGACCCGATGGTGGAGAGCGAACGCGGCGCGGAATACGAGCCGCCGATGCTGGGATGCACGCGGGAGGAAGCGCTGGAGCTTTGCAAAGAGGCTCTGGAAGGGCTGATCCCGGAGGAATTCTGCGCGCAGGAGAGCGGGTACGGGCCGGTTCTTGACCGCTGGCAGAGCGAAGACGATTATTTTTATACGGAGGAAGAATACGATGTGTTCTGCGGCGAGAGGCGCAGGATGCGGTTTTGTTTTCCTGTAAAAGCGGCCGGGCTGGAGCTGCTGGACGAAGGGATTTGGGCGATGATCGGCGTGAACGGGCTGGGTTCGCTGACGGTGGATGCGCGCGAGGTGTTCCTTTCGCAGGAGCGGATCGGGCTGATGCCGCTGCAGAAAGCGATCGAAATGGCCTCTTCCACGCGCAGTGCGGAGGCGGCGCTTTTGTACGCTTCGCCGGTGTATTCGGACAGGGTGAGCGGCGGGGAATATGACTTGTGCTGGTATCTGGCGACGGACAAGGGGAACTATGTGGTGGACTGCGTGCTGGGCGCGCATGTGTGCGACAGCTGGG
>JAFQGN010000004.1 GCA_017398245.1 Clostridia bacterium
CCCCCAGACCCCTCCGAAAAGAAGCCTGCTATTACACATAGGATGTGCTCCGTATTTATCGCAACTGTTCCTGATTTTTAGCAAGAAAGGCTTGGGGCAGAAAAAAAGCCCTGCGATCAAACGCAGAGCTGAAGCATGTTTTTATCCTCCAAATTGGTTTCTTTTCTTGGAGGGTCCGGGAACCTTCTTTTCTTTTTCCAATGAAAAGAAGGTTCCCGACGTGCCTTACGGTATCTGCTGCCACGGGCCGATGCCGCGCAGCATGCGGCGCAAAAGCCACTTCAGGCGCGCGCTGCGGGGCAGCTGGCGCAAAATTGCCGCATATGCCGCGCAGGCCAGATTGACCGCGCTGGAATTCGGCTTGCTGCCGCTGTAGCGGCACACGGCGACGACCTCGGACAGCTGCACAAAGACAGACCAATCGCCCGGAACTGCCGAAAGGCGTCTCGCTGCGGCAATGGGCGTTTCGCCGGGCTGCGGCTCCAGCTTGCAAACGGAAAGCAGATCCAGCGCGGCGCGATACCACACCAGCAGCGCGGCCATTTCATCGCTCTGGCGCGCGGCGATGGCCGCAGGCCGGGTCATGCGTTCGCGCCATACAACAAGCAGGGCCAGCAGCGCGATCAGCAAAAGGACGAGCAATGCTTTCCAGAAGGAATTGTCGGGCCCGCCGCCGTTTTGGCTATTTTCCGGCTGCGGCGGGGTGATATTGGCCGTGGGCTCCGGCGTGGGGAGCTCAGGTTCGGGCGTCGGTTCGGCCTGCGGCTCCTGCTCAGGCTCGGGAGTGGGTTCCTGCCCGGGCTCGGGTGTGGGCTGCGCCGTGGGACCGGCAGAAGGCTCCGGCGTCTGATCGGGCTGATCTCCGCCACTGCCGCCGCCTTCGCCGCCGCTATCGCCCGGAGTGGGATCAAAGCCGATCCAGCCCGCGCCGCGGAAGTAGATCTCGACCCATGCGTGGGCGTCTTCCCCGGTGACGAGGGTCTCCGCACCGTCGGCCTGCACGGCGTAGCCTTCCACATAGCGCGAAGGCAGGCCGACCATGCGCGCCATGACCGCCATCGCCGTGGCAAAATAGGTGCAATAGCCACGGCGGGAATTCAGTAGAAAATGGGAGACGAAATCTCCGCCATAGGGCGGGTAATCGACGTCCAGCGCGTAGGCATAGGCTCCGCTTCGCAGGTGATCCTGCAAGAGGGTTGCGGCCTCGTAAGGCGTGTTCGCGCCGCTGACCGTGCTGCGCGCAAGCTCGTACACGCCCTGCGCGATGCCCTCGGGCAGGCGGGTGTATTCCGCGCAGATGGCTTCGTACTGCGCGTCTTCACGGGCGGAAGCGGTCTCCAAGAGCGCAGCCAGAGCCGCTCCATGCACGGGGCTGAAGCCCTGCGCGGAATAGGTATCGTCACTGCGCACATCGCGGGTGATGAATATCTCGCCGGTATCATTGAAATAGACGGCCATCTCCAGCGGCGCGCTCAGGCTTTCCACCGCGCCGGGCACGAACAGAGAGGAAGACCCTTCGGCCAGAAAGCGGACAGAAACGTCTTCAGCGGCAAAAGCGCCGTTCAGAGGCAGCCTCGAGGCCAGATCAGCCGCAAAGAGGCGGTTTTTCAGGCCGTTTTTGGTCATATCGAGGTAGAGATAGCGGTTGTTAACGCCGTCGTCGACCCACGAATAGCCGGTATAGCTGCGCTTGATGGAGCCGCGAAGGAGCAGATCGCGCCCGGTCTGCACGGTCATGACCTCGTGCTCGAGCGGCGTTGCCGGGCCGCCGAGGTATTCGCCCATGGGCTGAAAGCCGTCGGTAGCGACGGTATAGGAAGTGCGCGGAGAGGAGAAGCGGAAATAATCGGCCACCAGATCGCGCAGAGAACGCGCGGCGTCTTCCATAGGAGCCCAGGTGACCGCCGCGTGCGGCACACACGCGCCGGCGACCAGCGCGGCAATCAGCGCATAGGGCAATATCTTTCGCCATGGGATGATCGGCTCCCGACTGCGGGCCAGCATGGCCGAAAGCGCGAACAGTGCGGCGACGAGCTGCAAAGCGTATATCTCGCGCACGGCGTACCATGCGCCGAGGAACACCGCGATGACCAGCACCAGCAGCGGGTACACGCCGCCCTGCATGCGCGCGAAGGCATAGCTGACCATGCCAAAGAACACGCCCGCAAGCGCGGAGCACAGCGCGGGATAGGCCTGCGCAGCGGCAAGCGCTCCCCCGCCGTCTTCTGCCAGCATGGCCTCAAACAGGTCAAAAAACGTCTGCCATGGGCGGATATCCGCTGCGCGCAGCCCCAGATCAGCCGCAACGGCGACGGCAAGCACGGCAAAGGCCAAAAACGGCGAAGAGCACGCCGCTGCGAGGGCAACACCTGCCGAAAGCGCCGTGCCGTAGGCCTGCAGGGCGGAAGCCGGAACGCCGATCGCACCCAGCAGCGCCATACACAGCGCGCCGCCGACGGCCGCGCCGATCAGTGCCGAGCCGAGCCTGTCGCCCAGCCTTTGCCAAAGCTGTATTTCGTTCGTTTTCTTATCGCGTTTTTTCATTTTCCGCCTTTCGTGCAG
>JAFQGN010000030.1 GCA_017398245.1 Clostridia bacterium
ATGGGGCGTGTTCTCCCTGTCCGTCACAAGGGACGAACGCATCGAGCGCGCCGCGCGCAGGCTCTCGGCAATGTCCAGCAGCGCCTTGGGGCTGAGCGTAGAGCCGACCTCAGCCAGTTTCAGATATGCGCGCACATCGGTGAACCACGCCACCGGGCTCGAACCGATATAAGCGATCACGGTGTTGGCTTCCTCCGTCATCGCCTGCATGCGCTGTACTTCTTGAATGTTTCCGCTGGGAACCAGCTGGCTGCACATCTCTTTGCCCAATTCGGTCACGGCAAAGGTCGCCAGTCGGTCGCGGATCTTGGCAAATTCCAGTACGCGAAGGTTTCTTTCCTGCATAACGGTATCTCCTGTGGGCCGCACTGCCCGTTATTCAGACGCCTTTCCCGAAGAGATCGCGTCCAGCTGTGCGTGCAGCTCGGCCAGTTCTTTTTTCAGTTTGGTCACTTCGTCGCGCGCCTTCACCATGTCGTCGGCAATGCTCATCGCGGCCAGAACGGCCACCTGAGCGGCGGGCAGACGGGTAGCAAGGTTCATATCGCTCACCATGCGGTCCACGTATTTTGCAACGCGCTGCACGTGCTCCTGCGAATCGTAGCTGGTCAGCGTATAATCATGTCCGGCAATGCGCACGGTCGTACGGATCTTTTCCATGTCGATACACTCCGTCTTCTCAAAAATATGCTCGGTTCTATTGAAAAAAAGCAGACAACTTCACACTTATAGTATAGCACGCGCAGCGCCATTTTACAAGGAAAGAACAACACTTCCGCAGCCGATTGCCTTCGCGCGCCGAAAGAGCTATAATACCTGTGGGATCCCATCGCCAAAGAAAGAAGGAAACGCGCAATGGCCGATCAGAACCGTTATCTCGTCGTGCTCTCCGCCGATGCCATGGTGGACGCCGACCTGGAATATGCCTTCACTCTTCCGCACATCAAAGAGCTCAAGGAAAAGGGCTCTTACGTGCATCATGTCGAATCGATCTATCCTTCCGTCACGTATCCTGCCCATGTCACCATGTCCACCGGCTGCTGGCCGGAAAAGACCGGCATCTGGGCGAACGAAAAACTCCAGCCCGGCATCGTCCATCCCGCGTGGCTCTGGTTCCATGATATCGTCCGGTGCGAGGATATCTTCGACGCCGCCAAGCGCAGCGGCCTTTCCACCGCCGCCGTCTTCTGGCCGGTCACCGGCAATCATAAAAATATCGATTATCTCGTTGATGAATACTGGCCGCAGGGCCCGGACGATACCAAAGAAGCCTGCTTCAAGCGCTCCGGCACGTCCGATCAGGTCTACGACGAATGCGTCCGCCCCTTCATCGAAAATGTGACCATCCGCACCCATCCTGATACCGACCTCATGGTGGCGCAGATCGGCGCCGAAATGATCCGCCGCTATCGGCCCAATCTGATCCTGCTCCATCCGGCCGATGTCGACGGCGTCCGCCACGCCAAGGGCCTTTTCGGCGCGCATGTGGACCAGTCCCTGCGCGATACCGATACCTACCTCGGCCTGCTCATGAACGCGGCCAAAGAAGCCGGCATTTACGATCAGACCGATTTCATCCTCATGAGCGATCATGGCCAGATGAATATCGAGCGCGTCATGTGCCTCAACGTCAAGCTGGCCGAGCGCGGCCTGATCACCGTGGGGGAGGACGGCTCCTTTGTCGATTGGAAGGCCTATGTCAAATCCGTCGGCATGAGCGCGCACGTCTATGTCAGGGACAAGGCCGACGAGCCCGCCGTCAAGGCCCTTTTGGACGAACTCCTGGCCGAAGAGGTCTACGGCATTGCCGCCGTGCTCACCAAAGAAGAGGCCAAGGCGCAGTTCCATCTCGACGGCGATTTCTCCTTCGTCGTCGAGACCGACGGCTTCACCTCCTTCGGAGACGACTGGAAGCGCCCGCTCATGCGCCCGTTCGACCGCACCGACTATCGCCACGGCCGCGCTACCCACGGCTACATGCCCGCAAAGGGCCCGCAGCCCATCTTCATCGCCGCCGGCCCGCATGTCAAACAGGGCGTGGTCATCGAAAAGGGCCAGCTCGTGCAGGGCGCGCCCACCATGGCCAAGCTCCTTGGTATCGACCTCCCGCAGGCGCAGGGCGAACCGTGGCTCGAAATGCTCAAATAAATGCCAAAGAAGCCTGTCTGTTCGCGCAGACGGGCGTCTTCTTTGATAAAAAATGGAGGTTGCTCTTTGAAAATAAAGACCAACACGCTCACGGCAGATCCGTTTATTTTCCTCGTTCACGCTGCCGGGTGGGAGCCGCCCTACGCCGAACAGGAATGAAAAAATCGTCATGAGCATGCTCATGACGATTTTCATCTATATCGTTCCGGAAAACGCAGCCGCCTCGCGCAGCAGCGATATAAGCTCCCCGTCGATCTCCTCCTACGAGGAGATGACGCAGTGGTGCGTCCATCGCCCCTCGCGGATTTTCACCGCAGCGTGCACGCATGGCGAATCGCTTTTGCAGGGCAGACCGAAGCTGACCGTAACGCAGCCCTTGCGGTACGGAAACCCTTTGCATGGCCGCAGAAAAGA
>JAFQGN010000257.1 GCA_017398245.1 Clostridia bacterium
CGTGCCCAGCTTCTGTGAACAGACCATCGTCGCCCAGACCGCCTGCGGAGACCTGACCATCATCGGCGAAGATCTGCACATCTCCCGCCTGAACCTCGGCGAAGGGCTGGTCTCCATCGAAGGCAGCGTCAACGCGCTCGAATATACCTATGCCAAGCCAAAAACGAAGGGCGTTCTGGGCAAATTATGGAAATGAACGTTCTCAACCCCTCGCAGAACCAGCTCCAGCTCGCCCTCGCCTTCGCCGCTGCGGGCGGACTGTGCGCCCTGTGCGCAGCCCTGCTCGCCGCCTTTTTCGGCCCTGGCAGACTGCGCGCCGCAGGCTCCTTTCTCTCCGGCTGCCTCTGCGCGCTCATCGCCTGCGCGGCCTGCGTGCTCTTTGCCAACGGGAAGCTGCGCTTTTTCATGCTGCCGGCCATCGCCGTCGGCGCAGCAGCCGCGCATTTTTTGTTCGTCGCCCCTATTTCCCGCCTTCTTCGCCTCATCCGGCGCGCAATCGCTCGCCTGTGCGGGCGCATATCGCGCTGCGCTCTCCTGCAGCGGCTCGCCAAATGAGCAACAAACTTTTGTAAGAATAACTCCACACTTTAGAAACATGCGCATCTTGCCGCAGAGCACCCGAATACGATACAATAACAGAACGAATCTGGTCTGTTTTTGGGCAGATGCAGTTCGATCAAACCGGAGGTGAGCAGCATGGCCCGCAGCAGAAGGCGCGTCCAACCGCGTTTCTGGTTGATCCTCATCGCGCTCATGCTCTCCGCCTTTGCGCTGGTCTGGTCCTCCCAGCAGGATCTGATCGAGCAGCGCGAAGCCATGATCGAAGAACTGACCGCCGCCCGCGAACAAATGGAAATCGAAATTGCCGAAGCGCAGCGCCAGCTGCAATTCTCCAAGAGCGACGAATATATCGAGCGCCTGGCCAGGAGCGAACTGGGCCTGGTCATGCCGGACGAGGTACTCTATGTCTCACCCCAAAATGACTGACAAAATGCGCCTTGCGGCCATTGACGTCGGATCCAATTCGATCAAAATGCTCGCAGCGGAACTCTCCGCAGCGGGCATTTCTTCCATAAAGTGGCATTCCATCACCGTTCGCCTGCAAAGCGGCCTCCTGCCCGACGGCTCTTTGGACGAAGCGGCGCTTTCCCGCGCCGAAAACGCAATTGGAACCCTCGCAGCCATGGCGCGCGAACTGAATATCGAGCGCATCTCCGCCTTCGGCACCAGCGCCCTGCGCGATGCGAAAAATTCCGCCGAGCTCGTCCGCCGCGTGTGGGAACACCACGGCGTGCGCCTGCGCATCATCTCCGGCGAGGAAGAGGCCGAAAGCGCCTATGCCGCCGCCGCGCCCGCAGGCCGGGCCATGGTCGTCAACCCCGGCGGAGGCTCCACCGAAATGATCATCGGCGAAGACGGCCGCGTGCTCGCCGCTGTTTCCGCCCATGTCGGCGCTGTCTCCCTCATGAACGAAACCGCCGGGCTCAGCGCCGAGCAGGTCATCGAGCGCGCCGCGGCCCATCTCCTGCCCGAATGGAAAAAGCTCGGCCTTCCCGCTCCGCAGCAGGTCATCGCCTCCGGCGGAGCCGCCGCATGCACAGCCGATGTGCTCATCGCCAAGCCCGTGCGCGATCCAGCGCTCGTCGAAGGCTACCGCCTCACGCTCGAAAGCGCGCAGGCCCTGTACGAAAAACTGTTCGCCATGCCCGTCGAGCAGCGCCTTGCCATGCCGGGCATGAACCCGAACCGCGCCGACATCCTACCCTACGGCCTGGCCATCCTCATCGCCTTTATGCGCCTTTCCGGCGCGCCCGCGCTCACCATCAGCGATCGCGGCAACGTCTACGGCTTCCTCCAGCGCATGGCCGCCGAGTGGCAGAAATAATGCGAGAACCCCTTTTCTTTAGAAAAAGAAAAGGGGTTCTCGCGCTCTCCCGAAAAGAAATCTGTTAGGGAACATCAAATCCATGCATGCTCATAAGAGAAACCTTCTCCCAGCCTCTACCCCCAAAAAAACCAATCGGGGACACCTTGCATGCCTCAGCAAAGCCTCTCTCCATCCATCAAAATGAGCACAATATCATAAAACCAGAACCCGGAACGCACAGTTCCGGGTTCTGCTTCTATTTTCACGCAAAGAACACAGGCTTTCCCGTCTCGTTGGATTCATATATGGCTTCCAAAATCTGCGTCACCACGAACGCCTGCTCCGGCTTGGTATACAGCGGGCCGTCGTGCATCACATGGTTGATCCACATGCGCGCCTCGCGCTCTTCAGGGCTTCCGCCGCCCGCGCCCTCATAAAAATCCACTCCGCCGGATTTAAGCTCCGGCATGGTGGTATACAGCTTCGAGAACCTCTCGCCGTTGATACGCAGCGCGCCGCCGGGGCCAAGCATATCCGCGCCGGCCTTCGTGCCGCACAGTATCGCCTTTCCGCCCTGCGCGTCCAGCATATTCAGCGCCCACGAGGATTCCAGTATGATCGTCGCGCCATTTTTCATCTTGATAAAGCCGAACGCGCTGTCCTCCACCGTGTACTTTTTCGGATCCCACGGCCCCCAGGGGTTCGCCGCATTTTCGGTATCGGCCAGCTTGCGGTAGGAGGAACCCACCACCATCTCCGGCTCGTAATTGTCCGTCAGCCACAGCGTCAGATCCAGCGCATGCGTGCCGATGTCGATCAGCGGGCCGCCGCCCTGGTTTTCCGCATCCAGGAACACGCCCCATGTCGGCACGCCCCTGCGGCGCAGCGCCAGCGCGCGCGCATAATAGATCTCGCCCAAGTCCCCGGCCTCGATCACCTTTTTCAGATACAGCGCGTCGTCCCTGTGCCGGCTCTGATAGCCGATCGTCAGCTTCTTACCAGTGCGCGCGGCCGCGTCCAGCATCTTCTGCGCCTCAACAGAATTGATCGCCATGGGCTTTTCGCACATCACGTGCTTTCCCGCCTCCAGCGCGTCCACCGTGATGAACGAATGCTGCTTGTTCGGCGTCAGAACGTGTACCACGTCGATGTCCATTTTCAGCAGCTCTTTATAATCAGTGAAAACCTTCGCGCCTTCCACGCCGTATTCTTTCGCCGCCTTCACCGCGCGCTCTTCGATCAGATCGCAGAACGCGACCATTTCCACTTCTTTTATCTTCTTGAGCGAGGGCATGTGCTTTCCGTTTGCAATGCCGCCGCAGCCGATGATTCCAACGCGTACCTTATCCATGTTTCGTCCCCCTTCTGTTTCCCACTTTTACTGTTCAATGTTCACATATGCGATCGCATCAACAGCAACCGGAACAATGCCATTCTTTTCGAAATACTCGATATGGCTTGAGCTAACGTCTTTGCGCACGATCACAGAACTACCGGGAGCCAACGCCACATCGTACATGTACTCGTCATCCATGTACAGAATATTACCCTCTTCATCCAGAAGCACAAGCACAACGATCATATCATATATCGGCTCATCTGTATTGTTGGTCACTGTTGCATACATATAGTTGTATGTCCAGTACCCTTCTTCCACATTAGGTTCATACGCAGTTGTACACGGCAGTCTGAATGAAACATAATCCGTATCCGCCTTGCCCGTCACCGTCAGCATGTAGTCAGCCACTGCGCTTGCTTCCACATCTTCCACCTCATCATACAGGTAGATATACGTGTATTCGTTGGGCTGCAGGTACTCCGCATAAGCGGAATAATAATCAGTTGAAGTCAGCGCTTCCCCTTCCTCGTCATAGATCTCCAGAAGTCCAGTGTTGACCTTGATTGGCTTGTCTCCCACATTAGCAACCTTTGCATACGAATACCCATACACAAAGTACGAATCGATCACATGGAAATTCTCCTGTTCCACATTCAGTTTTCCAGCCGCGAAAGCAGGAGTTGCCAGAACAACCGCCATCAACAGGAAAAGCACCAGCAGCTTTTTCATTCAAATCGACCTCCTTATTCCGTTTATGAATAGTATACTCTCACGATATCGCATGCACAATATCCTTGCATCATGCTGTCCAAAAGCAAAGCCCCCGGAAGCACATACTTCCGGGGACATAGCTGCCTCTTAGTCAAAGAACACGGGCTTGCCGGTCTTGTTGGATTCGTAGATCGCCTCGAGGATCTGGGTCACGACAAAGGCCTGCTCCGGCTTGGTATAAATGGGGGCATTGTCGTCCAGCACATAGTTGATCCACATGCGGGCCTCGCGATCGGCCGGGGAGCCGCCGCCTTCGCCCTCATAGAAATCCACGCCGCCGGCCTGCAGCTCGGGGGTGGTGGTGTACAGCTTGGAGAAGCGCTCGCCGTTGATGCGCAGCGCGCCGCGCTCGCCCAGCATGTCGGCGCCGCCCTTGGTGCCGCACAGGATGGTCTTGGCCTCGTCCACCAGCAGAGTGTTCAGCGCCCAGCTGGCCTCCAGAACGATGGTCGCGCCGTTCTTCATCTTGATGAAACCGAACGCGCTGTCTTCCACCGTGAACTTCTTGGGATCCCACGGGCCAAAGGCATTGGCCGCATTTTCGGTGTCGGCCAGCTTGCGGAAGGAAGAACCCACGACCATAGCCGGCTCGTAGTTGTCCATCTCCCACAGGGTCAGGTCCAGCGCATGGGTGCCGATGTCGATCAGCGGACCGCCGCCCTGGTTTTCTTCATCCAGGAACACGCCCCAGGTGGGCACGCCGCGGCGACGGATGGCCTGCGCGCGGGCATAATAGATCTCGCCCAGATCGCCGGCTTCCACGCACTTCTTCAGATACAGGCATTCGGGCCTGTGGCGGTTCTGATAGCCGATGGTCAGCTTCTTGCCGGTGCGCTTGGCCGCGTCCAGCATTTTCTGCGCTTCCACAGAATTGATGGCCATGGGCTTTTCGCACATAACGTGCTTGCCGGATTCCAGCGCGTCCACGGTGATGAAAGAATGCTGCTTGTTGGGGGTCAGAACGTGTACCACGTCCAGATCCAGCTTCAGCAGTTCCTTATAATCGGTAAAAACCTTGGCGCCCTCCACGCCGTATTCCTTCGCCGCCTTCACAGCGCGCTCTTCGATCAGATCGCAGAACGCGACCATTTCGACCTCAGGAATCCTCTT
Organism: Clostridia bacterium; assembly: GCA_017398245.1. Next base: position 5,088 of record JAFQGN010000257.1, read on the forward strand.
GAGAGCCGGCATATGCTTGCCGTTGGCGATGCCGCCGCAGCCGATGATGCCCAGACGTACCTTTTTCATTGGTGATCATCCTTTCCCTTTTTCTTTAAGGTCTTGCCTCTATTATACCCGCATCCGCGGGCATGCCGCAATACGCATTTTTGCACTTTTATGCATTTTCCGCCAGTTTATAGATCTCCACGCAGTCCGGCCAGTCCAGCTTTTTCAGTCCGCCCAGCTTCACCGGCTTGCCGTCCACGATCCTGCACGCCTTTTTCGCCATCAGTTCATAGTTCTCGTGCGGAACGCCAAGCTCGCTCAGCGTCACCGGCAGGCCGAGGCTGCGGAAGAACTCCGTCAGCCGGCGGATGCCCTCCAGGCAGATCGCCTCCGGCTCGCGGAAGCTCATCTCCACGCCCATCACGTTCACCGCAAACTGCACGAACATGCCGATGTTTTCCTTGTACACATACTTCATCCACGCCGGGGTGATCACGCTCAGGCCCGCGCCGTGCGCCACATCGTAGATCGCGCTCAGCTCATGCTCCAGCTTGTGGCTCGCCCAGTCCTGCTCGCGCCCGATGCCCAGCAGATTGTTGTGCGCGATCGTGCCCGCATAGCCCACTTCGAACCACGCGTCGTAATCGCACGGGTTTTCCATCAGCTTCGGCGCGTTCTTGATCACGGTCTTCAGCGTCGCCTCGCACAGCCCGTCGATCAGATCCGTGTGCAGCGTGTTGGTGAAATACCTTTCGAAAATATGGCTCATCATGTCGCATACGCCGTTTGCGATCTGGTCCTTGGGCAGCGTGAAGAACATTTCCGGGTTCACGATCGAGAAAATGGGCCGGATCAGGTCGTCCGCATAGCCCAGCTTCCTGCCCTCCGCCTCGTTCGTGATCACACTGTTATAGCTCGATTCCGAGCCCGTCGCCGGCAGCGTCAGTATCGTCGCCAGCGTCAGCGCATCCTTGGCCTTCAGCCCGCCCCTGTAAAAATCCCACACGTCGCCGTCGTATTTCGCGCCCAGCGCCGTCGCCTTCGCGCTGTCGATCACGCTTCCGCCGCCCACGGCCAGAATGAAGTCCACCTTTTCTTCCTTGCAGATCTTCACCGCCTCGCGCACCAGTTCCACGCGCGGGTTCGGCTTCACGCCGCCCAGCTCCACAAAGTCGATCTGCTCTTCCTTCAGCGCGGCCACCACCGTGTCATACAGCCCGCTCCTTTTAATGGAACCTCCGCCGTAATGCAGCAGCACTTTCGTTCCGCCGTATTTCTTGACCAACTCGCCCACGCGGCCCTGCGTGTCCTTGCCGTACACCAGATGCGTCCTGTTTTTATATTCAAAATTCAGCATTTTCCTCATCCTTTCCGGATTTTTCCCTTTCCATCTTACCAACAACCGCCCCCGCGGTCAAGAGGCACGGCGAGGGATACGCTGGGGAACGCCGGGGGCTCCTCGCCCCCGGACCCCTCGGCAAAGGGAATGATTCCCTTTGCAATCCCCGATATGGTACACATCCATCCACAAAATGAACAGCCCGGCAAAACGTACCGTTTGGGCCGGGCTTGTATTCCTAAAAAAACAGCACTTATGTTCTGTTCGGCGGCAGCAAATGTCAGCGGGCACTGCCCGCCCGGCAACGCGTTCAGCGTGGGCCGGGCCTGCTATGTATAGGAGTTCGTATTGCTTTTGCATAGCGGAAGGTCGGCCCATGCTGTAAGCATTGCCGACCTTTTTCTTTATTGCGATAATGAATGCTATCCCCATAGATGGGATTCTTAAGGGATGAAATCCCTTAAGCAGAGGATCCAAGGGGACAGCGTCCCCTTGGGAAACCCTGCCTTCCGTTCGCCTCACAGATCGATATACACGCGCCGGTAGGCGTTGATTACGCGCGTCTGCCCATACGTGCGTTCGCGCTGGAACCGGGGCGAATACTCCTTGTGCATATGGCCGTGGATCAGGAGCTTTGGCTGATATTTCTCCATCAGACGCAAACACACCTCAACCCCCCCGTGCGAAACATGCTCCTCATCGCCAAGCCCGCGCGCGCGGGCATGGGTCACGATGATATCCACCCCTTTGTGCTTCCATAGCTGGTACCACAGCCTGCGCACGCGCCTTCGCATTTCCTTTTCGGTAAACATCCATTTTCCGTTCCGGTAGCGATACGAGCCGCCAAGCCCCAGAATGCGCACGCCCTCATGCACATACACGC
>JAFQGN010000258.1 GCA_017398245.1 Clostridia bacterium
ACTGAACGGGCTTTGAAAAGCGGCGATGGTTTTCTGCATAATAATAACGCCTCTGCGCTCGGATGGAACGCAGGAGCGTTTGGTGTTGGGGGGGCGTTTTGTGCTACAACGGCCCGGAGCGGTTTACTGCCACTGCCCGAGCATTTCACGCATCCAGCCGTACACGTCCATAGCGTAGACGGCCTGCAGATGATCGGGAGTGAGAACTTCTTTGAGAGGACCCTGCGCCACGCATGCGCCCCGGTCCATGAGCACGGCGTGGGTGCCGTATTTTTTGGCAAGGCTCAGATCGTGCACGACGGACAGGACTGCGCGCCCGGGCGTTTTCAGCCACTCGTGGATGAGCGAGAAGATGTGCTTCTGGTAGACGAGATCGAGATGGTTGGCCGGTTCATCGAGGATGAGGATGGCGGGATCCTGCGCGAACACCTGCGCGAGGAAGGTGCGCTGTAGCTCGCCGCCGGAGAGCGTCAGGACGCTTGCTTTGCGAAGCTCGGCAAGGCCGGTGAGGGAGAGGGCGTTTTCCACGCGTTCTTCTCCGGCATCGTCCTTCCCGGAAAGAAAGCCTTTGGAGTGGGCGTACCGGCCGAGACCGACCACTTCTTCGACGGTATAGGCGTAGCCGACGTTGTTCTTCTGCGCAAGCACGCCGATCTTCTGCGCAAGGTGCGCAGGTCTATAGCGGCGGATGTCCTTTCCCGCCAGCGTGATCAGGCCGGTGTAGGGCGCGATCTGCGAAACGGCATGGATGAGCGTGCTTTTGCCTGCGCCGTTGGGGCCGGCCAGCATCAGCCACTGGCCTTCCTGCAAATGAAAGGATAGATGATCGACGATTGTATGCTCTCCGTAGCGCACGGTTACGTTTTCTGCTTTCAGCATGCTGCTCACCTCGCCTTTCTCGTGCGGTAGAAGATGATGATGAACGCCACCGCGCCGACCAGCGACGTGACCACGCCGATGGACAGCTCGACGGGGCTGAGCAGCGTGCGGGCGACCAGATCGGCCAGCAGCAGGAAAATTGCTCCGGAAAACATGGAGGAAGGGAGCAGGCGCTTGTGGTTGGGGCCGACGATCATGCGCGTCATATGCGGCATGACGAGGCCGACAAAGCCGATCGTTCCGCTGATGGATACGCAGACGCCGATCATGACCGAGACGGTGACGAGGATCACCAGTTTGATCAGCTTCACGTTCACGCCGATGTGGCGGGCATTGTCCTCGCCCACGGCAAAGGCGTTCAGCTCGCGCGAGCAGCGCAGGATGACGCCGCCGCACAGCAGCAGCGTAGCCAGCAGAATGGCGGACTGGGTGTAGTTCGTGCCGGAGAAAGAGCCCATCGTCCAGAAGGCGATGGAGCGGGCGTGATCGTCGGCAAAGGTGATGATCAGGTTCATGGCGCTGGAGGTGAACATGGAAAAGATGACGCCGATCAATATGATTGAGTTGGTGGACATGGAGCGATCCAGCACATAGGCCAGCGACAGAATCAGAAGAAGGGATAAAAACGCGAACAGCATGGCCATGATCATCGTGCCGGCGTATTCAAGCCCGGGAATGTTCACGCCGAAGGCCAGCGAAATCACCGCGCCCAGCGATGCGCCGGAGGAGACGCCCAGCGTGGAGCCGTCGGCCAGAGGATTTCTCAAAAGCCCCTGCATGGCCGCGCCGCACAGCGAAAGCGCCGCGCCGACCAGCGCTACATTGATGACGCGCGGCAGGCGGACGTTGAGAATGATGTTTTTGGAAACGCCGGCGGGCAGCTCAAGGCCCCAGAGGGTGTTCCACATGGCGGTCAGCGTATTCTTCAGAGGAATGTTCACGCTGCCGATGCAGATGCACAGGAGCATCGTCGCGAGCAGCGCGAGCACAAAGAACAGATAGGTTCGCCATGAGAATCGTTCGGATATTGTCTTCATAACGCCTCTTATAATAGGTTGTTTTGGGAAACCGGGGAGCCATGGGCTCCCCGGACAGGGATTGCGATGGATTATTCGGCTTCGGGCGCGGCGGGGATGGCGGTCTCGTCGATCTCGGCGCCGTAGAGGAATTCATACAGGCCGATGGCTGCGTTCGCAAGGCGCGGGCCCGGGCGGGTCAAGGCATAGGAATCGGCATTGTAGACAGCCGCGGCCTGAATGGCCTTCATATCGCCCCAGCCTTCGCGGCCGAGCACTTCATCGACGGCGGTTTCGCCCATGCCGGTGACCAGAACGATGTAATCGGGATCGCGCTCGATGACCTGCTCGGCGCTGACGGGCTGCCAGTCAACGATATCGGCAAAGGCGTTTTCCATGCCGCAGATATGTGCCAGTTCGTGCATGAAGGTTTTGTCGCCCGCGGTCCAAAGACCCCATTCCAGCGGCATGACCTCAAAATAGATGGTCTTGTCGGTCTTTTCGCAAAGGCCGGAGATATATGCAAAGGTAGCCTGCATTTTGGCAATGACGGCCTCGCCCTCGGCAGCTTTGCCGGTCAGCGCGCTGATCATGCGGATGGCGGCGCACACGCCTTCGATATCGGTCGTATTGCTGACGACGACTTTGACGCCGTTTGCCTCCAGCTGCGCATACTGCTCTTCGACCTGCCCCATATCGTCCGCGATCAACACCTGCGGTTCGAGGGCGAGGATCTGCTCCACGTTGAGGTTTTCGCCGGTGGCCAGAGCGGGAAGTTCCAGAACGGATGCGGGATAATCGCAATACTCGCCGCGGCCGACGAGCATCTCTTCACAGCCGATGGCACACAGGATCTCGCAATCGGCGGGAGTGAGCGCGACGATGCGGGTCACGGGCTCGGTCAGGGTGATCTCGCGGCCGTGCATGTCGGTAACGGTGGCGGGAGCGGTTTCGGCCATGGCAGCGGTGGTCATGCTGAAGATCATCAGCACGACGAGGAACAGGGAAACGAGCTTCTTGGACATAAAAGTCCCTCCTCAGAAAATGATCAAATGAATCAGCAGGAGGGACAGAGTTTGTAAAAAAAACAGTGTCCCTCCCTGAGGAACACTAACCAGACCGGCAGCTGCTTTGGACGATATAAAAAGAACGATCGCACTTTG
>JAFQGN010000259.1 GCA_017398245.1 Clostridia bacterium
GCCACGTAGGTCTCCACCGCGTTAAAGCCGCAGGCCTTGAGCTTGAGAAGCCTGTCGCGCCAATAGGGCTTGGGCCCGCGGAACTAGTGGATCGCGCCGGCGATAAAGCGGAACGGCGCGCCGTCCAAATGGAAACCGTCTTTTTCGATGGTAAGATGATGGATATTGCTCATGGCACAAAAACCTCCCGACAATTTAATACAGTGGGGGTATAATAGCAGACAGATATATTATAATGATTTTTCTACAAAAAGGGAAGATGAAATATGACGGTTACGAACGCGCTGCGGCTGGTGAAACAGGCGGGTATTGATGTGGACACGCGCGAATACGAGGTGATCCCGGACGATTTTGACGGAAACCATATCGCTGCGGCGATCGGGCTCGATCCGCAGCAGGTGTTCAAAACGCTTGTGACACAGAACGCAAAGAAGGAAAAATTCGTGTTCTGCATCCCGGTATGCGAAGAACTGAACCTGAAAAAGGCGGCGAAGGCTTCCGGGCAGAAGTCCATCGAAATGCTGCCGCTTAAGGAATTGACGAATGTGACGGGCTATGTGCGCGGCGGCTGTTCGCCCGTGGGCATGAAAAAGAAGTTTCCGATCTTTATCGATGAAACCGGCATGCTCTTTGAACGCATCGCGCTCAGCGCGGGGCAGAGGGGCGTGCAGATGGTCGTCAATGCGGAAGAACTGGCTGCCTACCTCGGCGCACAGCTGGTCGATCTGACCTGACGCACGAAAGGAATACGAATGAAGAGAACGAAAAAGCTTGCCGCGCGGCTGATGCTCCTGTGCGGCCTTGCGCTGATCGCATGGCCGGCGTGGGAACTGTGCGTGCGCATCGATGCGATGATCGGCCCGCTGCGCATGTTTGTACGCATGGCTGTCGGCGAGGGGATCGGCCTGCGGAGGGCGGCTGCGTATGTCGATTGGGCCATTTTTGCCGCGCCTGCGCTGCTGTGCGCCTATATCGCCTTCGGTGCGGTCTGTATCGCGCGCAGGCGAAGAGGCGGCGCGCCGCTGTGTCTTCTTGCGCTTGCGATGGGCCTGCACATGTTTTACAGGGAAGCGTTTTTCCTGCCGCAGGCCGTGCGCATGCTGCAGCTGCTGCCCTTTGCCGGGGCCTGCGTCGGCTGTGCGCTGAATATGCTCGTCTGCGTAAAAGAACGCCGTGCGCCCAAGCGTCCGCCAAGGCCCAAGGCCTTTCCGCTGAAGCAGAAGAACGCACAGGACGAAAGGAGAGCGGCATGATCATTCGAAAAATGCACAGAGACGACCTGCCTGCATGCGCGCAGATCTTACAGAGCGTATACAACAACGAGCTCTGGCAGGCGCGCTGGACGCAGGAGACGGCCGAAGCATATCTGGCGGATATTTTTGATATGAAGAAATTTGTCGGCTATGTCGCCGAAGACCAAGGAGAGCTCATCGGCGCGATCTTTGCCCGCGAAAAGGTGTGGTGGAACAACAGCGAGATCTTAGTGGAAGAAATGTTTGTTAAGCCGGACATGCAGGGCAAGGGCTGCGGAACGCTGCTGATGCGGCAGATCGAAGCCTATGTCCGGGAGCATGCGCTTGCCGGCATCACGCTTTCGACGAACCGGTATGCGCCGGCGCCGGAGTTTTACCGCCGCCTTGGCTTTACCGACTGCGGGCATGTGCTATTCATGGCCAAGGAAATGCAGTAAAAAAGAGAGGGTGCACTGCGCGTCCTCTCTTTTGTTTTATGCGGCTCAGGTATCGATGCGCTCCGTCAGGGTGATCTCAAAATTGCGGTAGTTCACGTCCGTGCGCAGTATAAAGCCCTGCTTTTCCCAGAACGCGTTGCCTTTTTCGTTACGCGCGAACACGAGCAGCGCGGCCTTTGTGATGCCCTCTGCCCGCAGCGCATCGATCGTAGCTTTGACAAGCGCACCGCCCATGCCCTTTCGTCGGTGCGCGGGATGCACCGCCGTGTGATAGATATACCCACGCCGGCCGTCGTGTCCGGCCATGATGCAGCCGACGATCGTGCCATCCTCCTCCGCCACAAAGCAGGTATCCGGATTGCGCCGGAGGAATTTTCCGATCTCTTCCCGGGTATCGTTCGTGCCGTTCAGACCCATTCCCTCGCAAGAGAGCCACAGCGCATACACCGTATCGTAATCTGCAATGGTCATTTTGCGCACAAGCATAGCATATTTCTCCTTACAGAAGTCCCCCGGAAAGCGCGCTTCCCGGGGGCTGTTTTTACAGGTTTTCCATCGCAACGGCGGTGTCCAGCGCGATCTCCATCATCTGGGTGAAGGTGGTCTGCCTGTCCTCGGGCGGCAGGGCCTCGCCGGTGTAGATGTGGTCGGAAACGGTCAGGATGGCCAGCGCGCGCTTGCCAAGGCGCGCGGCGTTGGTATACAGGCCCGCAGCTTCCATTTCGATCGCCAGCACGTTCATCTTCTTCCAGCGGTCGTTGAAGGTGGGATCGTCGTTGTAGAAGGTATCGGCGGAAAGCACGTTGCCCACCTTGAGGCGCTCGCCGGCCTTTTCGGCGATATCGGCCGCAGTGCGCAGCAGCGTGTAATCGGCAATGGGGGCGAAGGTGCCGGGGATATTGAACTGGTGGATGTAGTTGGAGTTGGTGGAAGCGCCCATCGCCAGCACGATATCGCGCAGCTGCACGTCCTCCTGCAGCGCGCCGGTAGAACCCACGCGCAGGATGTTTTCCACGCCGTACTGGGTGTACAGCTCGTGGCTGTAGATGCCGATGGACGGGATGCCCATTCCGCTGGCCATGACGGATACCTTCACGCCCTTCCACGTGCCGGTGTAGCCCTGAACGCCGCGAACGTTGTTGACCAGCACCGGGTCGGTCAGGAAAGTTTCTGCGATAAACTTCGCGCGCAGCGGATCGCCGGGCATGAGTACGGTCTTGCCGAAATCGCCCATTTTTGCGCTGTTGTGAGGGGTAGACATAATGCATTTCTCCTTTATTCTTCAGTCAGTTTCTTGACACAGTTGGCTACGGAGGGGCAGGCGGCGCAGCCGCCTTCGCCGGTCTCGCGCAGGGAAGCGGGCAGCTGTTTGCCGACTTTGCCCATCGCGTCGATCATTTCGTCTGCCGGAATGGGGCATCGCACGCCCGCGATGGCCATATCCGCGCTGACGATGGCGACGGACGCGCCGGTGGCGTTGCGGTACACGCAGGGCACTTCCACAAGCCCGCCGACCGGATCGCACACCAGGCCCATCAGGGACATCAGCGCAAAGCTCACAGCGTTTGCCGCCTGCTCGGGCGTTCCGCCCATCAGTTCGGTCAGCGCGGCTGCAGCCATGGCCGCGGCGGAACCGCATTCGGCCTGACAGCCGCCCTCTGCGCCGGAAATGCTTGCACGGTTGGCAATGACCTGTCCTACAGCGGCGGCCGTGAACATGACCTCGGCCACTTTTTCATCGGAAAACCCGCGCGCTTCCTGCACCGCCAGCAAAACGCCGGGCAGGATGCCGCACGCGCCGGCTGTGGGCGCTGCCACGATACGGCCCATGCACGCGTTGCACTCGGCGATGGCCAGCGCCATGGAGGCCGCGCGGCCGATGAACGTGCCGCCCGGTGTCAGCCCGGAATCGACCGCCTTGGCATACATCGGGGCCATGCCGCCCACCATGCCGGACAAAGAGCGCAGATCCTCACGCATGCCGTCTTTGGCGGCTTCGCGCATGATGTGCAAATATTCCATCATGCGTGCGTCCAGCGCGGCTTCGTCCGTTTCGGAGGAATGCGCCTGCGCAAGGCGCGCGGCAGCATAGATCGGCCCGCCCTGTGCGGCGGTGATCAGCGCCTGCATCGATTTATCCATTGTTTATCCCGCCTTTGAGTTGATATTTTGTCAATCCAGCTTGGGCAGATACACCGCGCGCGTGACGCCGGGCAGATTGCGCAGCGCCTGCGGGTTGTCGGCCGGGTCGGCTGCGTCTACCTCAATGACCATTACGGCCTGCCCGCCCTGAGCAAGACGGCTGACGTTCATCGTGGCGATGTTGACCGCCTTCGTCGCCAGCACCGTGCCCACGAGCGCGATCATGCCGGGCACGTCCTTATGCCAAACGATATAAGTGTTCTTTTCGCCCGTGAACGAGAGCGGCAGCCCGTCGATCGCCGTCACGCGGATGCGGCCGCCGCCGATGGACGCCGCCGTCACGCAGATCGTCTGCCCGGATATGCCGGTAGCGGTGATCTGCGCCGTGTTCGGGTGCGCGTCGGCAAGCTCGCCCGTGTGGAAGATGATATCCACCTCGGCCTTTTTGGCCAGCGTCGGGCTTTCGCGCAGGCGCACGTCGTCCACGTTCATGTTCATCAGCCCGCCGATGATGGCTCGGTCGGTTCCGTGGCCGGTGTAGGTGGCCGCGAAGGAACCGGTCAGCAGCACGTCGGCCCGAACGATGTCCTCGCCGATGAGCTGGCGCGTCATGCGGCCGATGCGCGCGGCGCCGGCCGTATGGCTGGAAGAGGGCCCTATCATGACCGGGCCGAGAATATCAAACAGGCGCATTTCTGCCATGGTCTGTACCTGCCTTTTGTCTAAAATGAGCTTCA
>JAFQGN010000260.1 GCA_017398245.1 Clostridia bacterium
GCCGGAAAGACCGACCTTCTTGAAGATCGGATCCAGAACGACGGAGACGCGGGCCATGTAGCCGCAGTCTTCCAAAAGGGCGATCAGGAAATACATGACCATGACCAGCGGCAGGAAGCCGACGACCGCGCCGACGCCGCCGATGATGCCATCCACCAGCAGGGCGTACAGCAGCGGATGGGCGTTTTCCATCAGACCGCCGACCCAACCCTGGAACGTTTCGATCCACGCTACCAGCGTGTCGGCCAGGAACGGGCCGAAGGAGGACTGAGAAATATCAAACACGAGGAACATGACCACCGCGAAGATGGCGATGCCGACGATCGGGTTGGTCAGCACGGCGTCGATCTTATCCTGATAGTTCTTGTCCTTGGTCAGGATCTTGCGCTTTTCGACGGCCTTGACGATGCCATTGACGAACTCGAAGCGCGCGCGGTCGGCCTTTTCAACTTCGGCCTTGCTGGTCAGGTCGACATTGCCCTGGTTGTAGGGGGCCTTCTGGCTCTTGCCGATCAGCCCAACGGCCGTCTTGACCAGCAGAGTCAGGCCGCTCGCACTGGTGGAGACCGTCTCGACCACCGGGCAGCCCAGCTTTTCCGAAAGCTTCGCCAGGTCGATCTTCGTCTCCTTCCTTTTGTTCACGTCGGCCTTGTTCAGCGCAACGACCATCGGAACGCCCAGCTCCAGCAGCTGCGTGGTGAAGAACAGGCTGCGGGAAAGGTTCGTCGCATCCACAATGTTGATGATGACGTCCGGATTCTCGTTCTTGACGTACGAGCTGGTGATGCTCTCTTCGGAAGTGAACGGAGACATGGAGTACGCGCCGGGCAGATCAACCGCGATCAGTTCTTCCGTGCCGGTATAATAGTTCTTCTTGATCAGATGCTCTTTCTTCTCGACCGTAACGCCGGCCCAGTTGCCGACTCGCTCGTTGCGGCCGGTCAGAGCATTGAACATGGTCGTCTTGCCGCTGTTGGGGTTGCCCGTCAAAGCGATCCTCATGTGTCGTCCTCCTCGTCCATTTCCCTGTCGTAGCGTCTGGGTTAACCGTGTCAAACTTCGGGTTATATGTATCTAACTCAAGAGCAAAGGAGAGAGCAAATCCGAAGATCTGCTCGTTTTTTTCGCCTTTTCAGATCAGGATGGCCGCTGCCAGCTGTTTGTCGATGGTGTAGCGTCCGTCCTTGATCGAGACCACGCAGCCGCCCTTCAGATGGGAGACCACCGTGATCGGTTCGCCGCTGTAGCAGCCCAGAGAGAACAGGAACGCGTCCAGATCTTCGTCGTCCGTTTCGATCGCGCGGACGATATATTCCTTGCCTTCCTCAGCCTTCAACAGGTTCATTCGTTTCACCTTGCTCAAGCGATATAAGTTAGTACCTGCTAACCGTGTCACAGTATACCACCCGCCACATCCGTTTGTCAATCCCCGCGCAGGGCTGCAAACGGGTATTTCCTCTCCTGTCCGCGTATTTTAACATATGCAAAAGGGGAGCAGGCCATGCCGCTCCCCTTCGTTTTCATTTGTCGTGTACAACTCGTCAGCCAATTTTTGTCCGCGCCATGCAGTACTCCTTGCCAAAAAACTCCGCCTGCCGCGTACCTTGTTCCTTTCGCCGCAGAAAATCCGATTTTCAGAAGATCTGCCTGCCGCGCACGAACTTTGCGCAGATACCGTTGATGTCCGCCGCAAGATACACCGCGCGCTCCAGCCTGTCGTGCACGGTCAGCGGCTGCGGGTGGCGCAGGAAGCTGTCGTCCAGCACGATCGCGTCGAACTCATATCCTTCTTCAAAGCTGCCCGCCTTGCCGAAGAACTCTCCGCCGCCCTTGGAGGCAAGGAAGAATGCCTCGTCGAACGTGAGCGGCTTAAAGCTCTGGTCCACCATGCGCCAGTACAGCTTGGAGACCTGCACCGTATCGGTGATCGCGCGGAAGAGCGATTCGGTCTGTCCGCCGGCCACATCGCTGCCCACGCCCATTTTCATTCCCATGTCCAAATACCTGCGCACCGGCGCGATGCCGGAACACACATTGATGTTCGAGGCCGGGCAGTGCACGATAAACACGCCCTGCTTCTGCATCATTTCCAGCTCTTCGTCGGAAGAATACACGCAATGCGCCATGAGCGTGGGCATGCTCTTTCCGTTTGCATGGTTCAGGCCGAAAAGGTTATGCGCATCGTACACCTGTCCGTAAAACTGCATTTCCGGAAACAGCTCGCCCACAAAGGCGATCTCGCCCAAATTTTCAGAAATATGCGACTGCACGGCCACGCCGTATTTCGTCTGCAGACCGGCCAGATGCCCGAACAGCTCGCGCGAACAGGAGGGCACAAAGCGGGGCGTGAGGATAGGCTTCGTGTTTGCAAAGCGGCTTTGCGTGTTCACGATCCACTTTTCCGTCTCCTCCGCTGATTCCTGCGCGCTCGGCTCGCGCACGATATCCGGCGCTTCGCTGTCCATGTTCAGCTTGCCGACATAACTCACCAGTCCGCTCTTCTCCATTTTTTCCATCAGAAGCTCGGTCGCCTCGCGATGGCGGCTGGCAAAAATGCTCGCGCGGGTCGTCGCGCTCTTGCGCATGCGGTCGGCAAAAATTCCATAGGCCAGGTCGGCATATTTCAGATCGGCATACTTCGCCTCTTCCGGAAACGCGTGCACCTGCAGCCAGTCCATCAGCTCCAGATCCATGCCCAGCCCGCGATAGGAATATTGCGGCGCATGGATATGCAGATCCGAAAGCCCCGGTATGACCAGCTTGTCGCCAAAATCGTGCACGGGAATGCCCGCGTACCTTTCCGGCAGCTGCGCAAAAACGCCCTTGCACACGCCTTCTTCGCACACTGCATAGCCCATTTCCACCGTCGAAATATGTTCTTTATTTTCGCTCCAGCAAATATTGCCGCGCAGCGCAAACGTATTCTCTTTCATTTTCATCATCTTTCGCATCGTATTCTCAGCGAATCCGTGTCCCTTTGTAGGCCGCAGATCATACTATTTTTTAGTATACCAGAGAACTCCCGTTTTGACAAACCCTACTGCTCGGAAGATTATATCTGTCGCTCGCGCAAACTGCCAAAAAGCCTTTCTTGGAAAGAATATCTGTGCAGCGTAAGCTCTCCGTAGACATGTAACTGAATCGATTTGGATTCAACGCATGGCACTCGCCTTTCCTAAATAAAAGTTATTTCTCGTACATACTCTTGATCTTCTCGTACGGTGACATATTTCATCGTGTCGTTCGGCAATCTGATTTCATGCTAAAAATGCAAATGCACGATCAGCGTCGCTTTGATCTGTTTTCGCTTTTTACTCAGGACATAAAACGGTTATATTTAATTAGTTGATGTTGTTGATCTTCCACAGACATATATGTCACTTAGCTTTTATATTTCGTAAGATTATCCGAGATTTTTTCACGCACACACAACGCATTCATTTAACGATTTGTTTTTTATCATCAAGTTTCTACATTTCATTCTGTCTCGTTCGAGTATTTACTTAGTCATGCTACCTGTTTTAATCAATCAATTGTAGTTTATTTAATCGAAGCAAGTGAATTATTCTTTATCTATTTTTATATGAATCTTAAAAACAAAATGAAGCCAATCACATTTGTGATTGGCTTCTTTGCTGGCTCCCCAGGTAGGGCTCGAACCTACAACAACTCGGTTAACAGCCGAGTGCTCTGCCATTGAGCTACTGAGGAATATGGGGAGGAGAAAGGGTACTGCTTTTGTTTCTTCAGAAGAACTTCTCCGTTTCATTCCTGAAACTTCGTTTCTTCTTTGGAATCTCTACGCTCTTCTTTTCTCTCCGTATGTCTGTTCTGCTTTTCTTCAGAACACTTGCAGCTGTTGCTCTTTCGCTTCCAGCCGCTTCCATTCTCTCTTGAATGGATACAAGGAAGAGAACCTATTCAGCTCTCTTCCTTGAAAATGGATCCGGCGGCGTCCTACTCTCCCGGGCCGTCTCCAGCCAAGTACCATCGGCGCTGAGAGGCTTAACTTCTGTGTTCGGGATGGGTACAGGTGGAACCCTCTCGCCATTGCCACCGGA
>JAFQGN010000261.1 GCA_017398245.1 Clostridia bacterium
CAAAACGGTCACTATGTCCCATTTAGCATAATACCTTTAATAATTCTGGTGAAATAATTTTTGGAATTCCTTTTAACATAATATTCTCCTTTATCTATTATCCTTTGCAAAAGCAAGAGGAATTATATCCGTTGCGCCACTTTGATATAGAAGGTCTGCGCACGCCTTCATTGTTGAGCCAGAGGTGATAATATCGTCTACAATAAATAGCTTTTTACCTGAAACTGACGCATTTTTTGATAACTCATAGGATTGCTTTGCGTTTTCCTTGCGCTTTTCCTTGGATAAGGTTTTTTGTTCTGCCGTTCCTACATTAATTAGCGTTTTAATGGTCTTTATTCCAAGTAGCTTTGAAATTTCAATCGCCATTCTTTTTGAATGGTCAAAGCCATATTTGCGTTTACCACTTACACGTCTTGGTGTGTACGTAATTAAATAGTCCTTATAATCAATACCATGACGTAAGCAAAGTGATTTAAGATTCTTTACTATTTCGGTGGCACAAAACTCGATTATATCTCTATTGTAATCCCTTTTTAGCTTAAATACAAGATTATTTAGGGGTAAATTTGATTTTGCATCGTAAAAAACGCGACTTTTGGCCCGAAACGGGACATAATGAGCGAATTGCGCGCAGGGCTTGACAAACCCGCGCCCATTCGCCCTCTTCAAAACCGTGCAAAACGGGTATATGAAAAGAAACGACCGACAGTTCGCAGGAGGAGAGAGAGCATGTTTGCGCATCTGCATTTGCATACGGAATACAGCCTGCTCGACGGCGCGTGCCGCATCAAAGGGCTGGTCAAGCGCGTGAAGGAGCTTGGCATGACCTCCTGCGCCATTACGGACCACGGCGCGATGTACGGCGCGGTCGATTTTTATAAGGCCATGAAGGAAGAGGGCCTGCACCCTGTCATCGGGTGCGAGGTCTATGTCTGCCCGGATATGGACGATAAGCAGCAAAACAGGGGCTACGGGCATCTTACGCTGCTGGTGGAAAACGAAACAGGCTATAAAAACCTGATCAAGCTGGTCAGTCAGGGGTTCACAAGGGGCTTTTATTATAAGCCGAGGGTGGATTACGCCCTTTTGCGCCAGTATTCCGAAGGACTCATCGCGCTTTCAGGCTGCCTTTCGGGCGATATCCCGCGCGCGCTGATCGACGGGCGCGAGCAGGACGCGCGCAAGCTGGCCGACCTTTACATGGAGATCTTCGGCGAGGATCATTTTTACATCGAAGTGCAGAACCACGGCCTGCGCGAGCAGGTGCAGATCCTGCCGCGCCTGCTGGCCCTGGCAAACGAAAAGGGCCTGCAGGTGGTGGCCACGAACGACTGCCACTATCTCACCCGCGAGGACGCCGAGGCGCAGGAAGTGCTCATGTGCATCCAGACGGGCAAGACGCTTTCGGACGAAAACCGCATGCGCATGGAGACTGACCAGCTCTATGTCAAAAGCGAGGAAGAAATGCGCGCCATTTTCCCCAATATTCCCGAGGCGATCGATCGGACGGAGGAGATCGCGCAGCGCTGCCGGTTTGATTTTGACTTTTCACATACGCATCTGCCCCATTACCCGCTGCCGGAGGGCCGCGAGCCCTACGAATACATGCGCGAGATCTGTGAAAGGGGCTTTGCCAAGTTTTATACCCCGGACAGGACGGACGCGCGCGAGCGGCTGGAGTACGAGCTTTCGGTCATTTCGCGCATGGGCTATGTGGATTACTATTTGATCGTATGGGATTTTGTGCACTACGCCAAGACGCACGGCATTCTCGTCGGGCCGGGGCGCGGCTCCGGCGCAGCCTCGATCGCGGCGTACTGCATGGGCATCACCAGCGTGGAGCCGCTGCAGTACAACCTCGTCTTTGAGCGCTTTCTGAACCCGGAGCGCATCTCCATGCCCGATTTTGATATCGATTTCGACGATCGCAGGAGAGGCGAGGTCATCGAATACGTGGCCGAAAAATACGGCCAGAACCACGTGGCGCAGATCATCACCTTTGGTACGATGGCGGCCAAGGCCGTGGTGCGCGACGTGGGCCGCGTGATGGACGTGAGCTATCAGGACACGGATCGCGTGGCCAAGATGATCCCCTTTGCGCTGGGCATGACGCTGGACAATGCGCTGAGCATCAGCCCGGAACTGAAAAAGGCATACGAAAACGAGGAAATGGTGCGCAGGCTCATTGACATGGCGCGCAAGCTGGAGGGCATGCCCCGCCATGCGAGCACCCATGCCGCGGGCGTTCTGATCACGGCGGCGCCGGTGGACGAATACGTGCCGCTGCAGACGAACGACGAAGTGGTGACCACGCAGTTCCCGATGGGAACGCTGGAAGCGCTGGGCCTTTTGAAGATGGACTTTCTGGGCCTGAGGACGCTGACGGTCATCGGCGATACGCTGGAAATGATGAAAGAGGCCGGCGGGCCGGAAATGCTGCCCGAGGACATCCCCATGGACGATACGGCGGTGTATGAAATGATCTCCTCCGGCGAGACGGACGGCGTGTTCCAGCTGGAAAGCGGCGGCATGCGGCAGTTTATTGCTAATATGAAGCCGGGAAACCTGGAAGACATCATCGCTGCGGTCTCGCTGTACCGGCCCGGGCCGATGGACTCGATCCCGAGGTTCATCGAAGGCAAGCGGAACCCGGAAAAGGTGCACTATGAAACGCCGAAGCTCAAGCCGATTCTGGACGTGACCTACGGCTGCATGGTGTATCAGGAGCAGGTCATGCAGATCGTGCGCGATATTGCGGGCTATTCTATGGGCCGAAGCGACCTTGTGCGCCGCGCGATGGCGAAGAAGAAGCACGATGTGATGATGAAGGAAAAGGAGTACTTCATCAACGGTCTGGTGGAAAACGGAGAGGTCATCGTGCCGGGCGCGGTGCGCAACGGCGTGGCGCGGGAGATCGCCGAGCAGCTGTTTGACGAAATGACCGCGTTTTCCAGCTATGCGTTCAACAAGCCGCACGCCGCCTGCTATGCGGTGGTGGCCGTGCAGACGGGCTGGCTGAAGGTATACTGGCCGCGGCAGTATTTCGCCGCGCTGATGAACAGCTATAACGGGAACACGGAAAAGGTGGCCTACTACATTCAATACTGCCGCAGGCACGGCATGCAGGTGCTCAAACCGGATATCCAGCGCTCGCGCGAGGGGTTCTGGGTGGATCCGCATGAGGACAGCGCGATCCGATTTGGACTCGATGCAGTTAAGAGCGTCGGCCACAATGCGGTGAAGGCCATCATCGCCGAACGAGAAAAGGGCGGGCCGTTCCGCGATCTGTTTGATTTTATACGCCGCATGCCCGATGGCGCGGTGAACAAGAAGGCTGTGGAATGCCTGATCCAGTCCGGCGCGATGGACAGCCTGCCCGGCACGCGCAGCCAGAAGCTGGCTGTGTTCGAAAAGGCGATGGACGCGAACGCAAAGTCTCGCAAGAGCATGGTTGACGGGCAGATTTCGCTGTTCGGCGGCATGTTCGGCGCGCAGGAGCCCGAATCGCAAAAGATGCTGGAGCTTACGGAGTTCCCGCTGCGAACTCTGCTCGCCATGGAAAAAGAGATGACCGGCGTGTACATTTCCGGGCATCCGCTGGACGAATATGCCGACGAGCTTTCCAAGCTGGAGATCAATTCGCGCTTCCTCAGCGGCCTTGCCGAGGAGGAGGACGGCGGCCTGCGCTACGACGGACAGTATGTGCGCATGGGCGGCATGATCATCGAAAAGCGGAGCAAGGCCACGCGTTCGGGCAATTTGATGGGCTTTATCACACTGGAGGACTTGTACGGTTCCACCGAATCGCTTATTTTCCCGAAGGTGTTTGAGCGGGTGCAGCCGTTTTTGGATACCGAGGACCCTGTGGTGGTGACTGGACGGCTTTCGATCCGCGAGGAAGAGGCGCCAAAGCTGCTTCTGGACAATGTGGAGCCGCTTGAGCACGGCATGGACCTGACTGCGCCGGTAAAACCGGTGGAGCGCAGGCAGAAGCGCAATTTCATGCCCGATTTGACCCGTATGCGGGCGGGGAAAGCGTATTCTCTGCGCCGGAGCGCATCGAAACGGATGCGAGCGGCGCGCCTATTCTGCCGGAAGCCCCGTTTGAGGGCGCTCTGCGGCAGGAGCCGAAGCCGATGACGGAGCTGCGGCAGGTGGGGCCGGCGAAGACGCTGTATCTGAAGCTGGCGGACGGGTCGCTTCTGGAGCAGGTGAAGGGAATTCTCAGGCAGACGCCGGGCGACATGCGTGTGGTTTTGCGTCTGGATGCGGAGCAGAAAACGCTGGCCGCGCCGCGCGATTTGTATGTCGCGCCGGGGTACAACGCGCAGGCGCTCAAGCTTTTGCTGGGCGCGGGCAATGTGAAGGAGAAATAAGGTACATTGGGAACCCCCTTTCTTCAGGAGAAGAAAGGGGGTTCCCAAGCTCTCCCCGAAAGAAGCCTGTTGAGGGGAGGGAAGGTTTCTATCGAAAGGCAAAAAGCCCGGCAACGCATATTACGCGGGCCGGGCTTGTGTTATGGAACAGGGGAACGTCAGGGGCGCTGCCCCTGAAACCCTGCCAAAGGACTTTCAGCCCTTTGGGATCCCATTTTATGGGAAGTGGTTTTCTGCAAAAGAAAGGTGCAACCCGGCTGCGCATACTGCGCGGACCGGGCTTTGATAGGAATCGAATTTGTTGTACAAAAGAATATGAGCATAACGAAAGGCTGGCCCATGCGGTACGCGTAGCCAGCCTTTTTTATTAGTTGGTAGAGAATGCATACCCCATAGACGGGATTCTCAAGGGATGAAATCCCTTGAGCGGAGGTTCGGGGGCAGAGCCCCTGACGTTTCCCCGGCCACGCAGTGCGGGCTGGGCTTGTGTGACCGGTATGTGAATGATAACCCCCAAATGGTTTCTTTGGGAGGGGTGTGGGGAGGGGCTTTCTTTTCCGAAAGAAAGCCCCTCCCCACATATATGCAATTACAGCGTCCTCTCGAGGCGGATGCACTGGCCGACGAAGACGAGTTCCTTGAGCGGAACGGTCTCGGCCTTGAACTCGCGATCATAGGACTGGAGCAGCACCATGGCGCCGGGCATCTTTTTGACCTTGCGGGCCACGCGCATTTCGCCGCGGCGCACGATCATGATGGCGTCGTCCACCGGCACAGCCTGCGGAACGACGAGCAGCAGGTCTCCCGCCCAGATGCGGAAGCCGGAGAGGGAATCGTCCGGCACGCGGAAGAAAGTGACCTTGTCCGGATGGCCGCCTTCGATCTTGCCGCCGACGACGGGGCACATGCGGTGATCGATGACCACGCCGTCCTCGCCCATGATCGGCACGCGCTTGAGCACGCCGCCGAGGGCGTCCAGCCAGGAATTCGCGCCTTCGACGACATCCTGCTTTTCGGGCTCGGTAAGGGGCTTTTCGGGCGTTTCGGCCGCGATGATATAGGGGCGCGGCTTCGGACGGAGCTTGACCGGGCCTTCGTTGGCGGCGTCGAGCTCGGCGGACATGGGGGTGACGCTGCCCTCGGCGCCGAGCGCCTTCATGATGCGCTGGCTCTGATCGTCGCTGACGATACGGGTGCCCATTTCGATGGCCTTGATCACGTTTTCGGCCATGCCGACCTTTTTGGCCAGCTGTTTTTCAGTCATACCCTTTTTCAGGCGCGCTTCGCGGATGATCGCGCCCATGCGGCTGCCGTTCATTGTGCTTGTTCCTCCGTTTCATAGCCAGTATAGAGGGAGTCAAAATCGATATTCTGCCAGTAGGCGCGCATGTCGGCCATGCGGGAATCGATATTTTCGGCGGTGATGCGGCCTTCGCCCGCGGCGACGTTGGCGATGATCTCGCTCATCATGGCCGGGTCGAAATGCACGCGATCCTTATAGCGGTTCAGATCGGTGGTCTTGGCCGGGTCGTCCACAAAATTGTAGACGGTTGCGTTGGGCAGGGCGAGCATTTCACGCATAACAGTTTCTATGCCGGACATATAGCAGGTATACTCGCCGTTGCGGGTGACATAATCCCAGAAGAAGGCGTTTCCCGGGGGGATGATGAAGTAAAACTGCGTTTCCGGGTGCTCGCGCGCGATGGAGAGCACGTTGGTTTCGTAATTTTCAAGGACCTGCGCGCGCAGTTCGGCGGTGAATTCCTTCTCGGGCTGCTGCTCGGGCCGGTTGGGGCCATAGACCTTGACAAGGGTCTCCCAGCCGGTGGGGTCGTTCCAGACCTGATGGTCGTGATCGACCGGAGAGAGATTGAACAGGGGGCGAAGGAGGTCGGGCGCGACATCCTTATTGAGCAGGTATTTGCTGTCATTCCAGAAATTGGCATCGTAGAGGTATTCCGGATTGTCGGTATGGCCGACGGTATCGACGGAGGTGAGCACGTGGGTGAGGTCCAGCACCCAGAAGACCTGTTCGATGGGGCCTTCGTGGTGTTCGTAGGCGTATTTCAGGAAATCGCCCAGTTCCTTGAAATAGGAGCCGGCGAATTTGATCTTGATGGCGTTGGCCTCGAAGAGGGAATTGAACTCGGAACCCTTGGCGTCCTGCGTGACGGAGGTGCCGAGCATGATGGAATCGTAATCGGCAAAGCGGGCGAGGCCGTAGTTTTCGTAGCGGGAATCGTCGCTGCGCTGCATTTGCATGCCCAGCCAAGGCTCGTGATAGTGCATGTAGGGGTCG
>JAFQGN010000262.1 GCA_017398245.1 Clostridia bacterium
ATTTCTGGGATCCGCACACGCCGTATCGCGCCCCGGAAGAATTCGGCGATCCTTTTGCTGATGAAGCATATCCGGACTGGCTGACTGACGAACTGATCGCCAAACACCGCGGCGAGGTGCATCCGCACGGAGCGCGGGAGATCGACATGTTCGATAACATCATCAGCCCGAAGTTCCCGCGCATGCCCGGCGAAGTTTTCGATGCAGCCGATGCAAGGCGCATGTTTGATGGCTACGACTGCGGCATCCGCCACATGGACGATACCATCGGCAAACTGCTCGGCATTCTGAAAGATGCGGGCGTGTACGAGGACACCGCCATCATCATTACCAGCGATCATGGCGAAAATCTTGGCGAACTGGGCTGCTACGCCGAGCATGCCACTGCCGATGCCGTTACCTGCAATATCCCCATGATCATCCGCTGGCCCGGCGTCGCAAAGCCCGGCCATGTAGACAACGGCCTCCACTATAATACCGATCTTCTGCCCACCATTGCGCAAATGCACGGCGTGCAGAAACACGCCTGGTGGGACGGCGAGAGCTATCTGTCTTCTCTGCAGGGGGAAAACTCGGGCAGAGACAGCCTTGTCCTCAGCCAGTGCGCCCATGTCTGCCAGCGCAGCGCGCGCTTTGGCAACTGGCTGTATATGCGCACAATCCACGATGGCTTCCACCTGACATGGCCGCGCGAAATGCTCTTTGATATTGGAAATGATCCGCACGAGGTGCATGACCTTGCCGCCGAATGCCCAGACATCTGCGCGCAAGGCGCGAAGATCATCCTTGATTGGCAGGAAGAGCAGATGCTCCGTTCCGATTCGCAGATCGATCCGCTCTGGACGGTCATGCGAGAAGGCGGCCCCTACCATGCAAGAGGCTATGGCAGGCAGTATTCCGAATATCTCCGGCAGACGGAAAGAGAACATTGGATCCCCGAATTCGCAAAGAAGCATCCGGAAGAGTTTAATTAAAAGGTGGAATCGGTTTATGGAAAAGAAGATCCGAGTCGCGATCCTTGGTCAGGGAAGGAGCGGCCGCAATATCCACGGCGCGCATCTGAAAACGGACGATCGCTTTGAAATCGTAGCCGTTGTCGATCCTCTTGCCGACAGGCGCGAACGCGCAATGCAGGAATACGGCATCGCCGATGTATATGCAACCGTGCAGGAACTTTACGGCCGCAGCGATATCGATCTTGTGGTCAATTCCACGCCGAGCCCTCTGCACCAGCCGCTTGCCGTGGAGCTGATGAAGCATGGCTATAATGTTCTGCAGGAAAAGCCGATCGCCGGCACAAAGGCGCAGGTAGAAGAGCTGGAGGCGACCATCGCCGAAACGGGCAAGACATACCTCATCTTCCTCCAGAGCCGCTATGCGCCGCAGTTTGTAAAAGTGCGCGAAGTGGCCGAAAGCGGCGTTCTCGGCCGCCTTGTTCAGGTGAAGATCACCTGCTCGGGCTATAACCGCCGCTGGGACTGGCAGACCCTGCAGGAAAATGTAGCGGGCAGTCTGTACAATTCCGGCCCACATCCTGTCGGTCAGGCGCTTGAATTCCTGAACTATTACGATGGCATGCCTGAGGTCTGGTGCCATATGGACAGGGCGAACACCTTCGGCGACGCTGAGGATTTCTGCAAACTGATGCTGCGCGCACCCGGAAGGCCTATTGTCGATGTGGAGATTTCCTGCTGCGATGCATACCCGACCTATACCTTCGAAATTCAAGGCACCCGCGGAACGCTGCTGGCCAACAATACCACCGTTCGCTGGAAGTATTTCAAGGAAGAGGAATCGCCCGAACAGCACCTCATCCGCGAACCTCTGCGCAGCGCCGAAGGCCTGCCGGTCTACTGCAGCGAAAAGCTGACATGGTATGAAGAGGAAGTCGATAACGCCAACATCACCGACAATGTGTTTGCTGATGCCACTCGCCGCCTGTATGACGATGTGTACAACAAACTGGTCAATGGGATCGAGCCGAACGTGACGATCAAACAGGTGAAGCAGCAGATCTGCGTCATGGAAGAAGCCCACAGGCAGAATCCGCTTTCCCGACTGGAGGAGAATGTATGATCCGCATTGGCATTTATGGCGCAGAGAATAGCCATGCCATGGCGTTTTCCCGCATCTTCAACGGAGATGATCCCCGCTATGCCGATCTTCGCGTTGTCGCTGTCGGCGGCGAAGAGGAAGAGGCGAGCAGGAAAGTCATGCAGGAATGCGGCGTGGATATGTACGTAAAAAAACCGCAGGAGATGCTTGGCCATGTCGATGCGGTGATGATCACATCGCGTGACGGCGCTCTGCACGCCGGTTATGCGCGGCCCTTCATCGAAAACGGAATTCCAGCCTTTATCGATAAGCCCTTTACGCGCAATGTGCAGCAGGCGCTGGAGCTTATCGCACTGTGCAAAGAAAACGGCGTGCGCGTCATGGGAGGCTCTTCCGTCAAGCTTGTTGCGGACACGCTTACGCTGGAGGCCGTAGCAAAAGACCCCGGCAACGGCAGAAGGATCGGCGGCAGTGTCTGGGCTCCGGTCAATATGCATAACCCGTATGGAGATTTCTGGTTTTACGCGTCCCATCTGGTCGAGATCTGCCTTCGGCTGTTCGGTATGCCGGAAAAGGTGCAGTCTTACCGGAATGGCGACGATGTAACGTGCATCGCTCGCTATGCCGATTGCGATGTTTCCCTTCACTTCACACAGGGCGCGGCTTTCTATGGAGCAACTGTCTTGATGGAGAAGACGGCTGCGACGCGCGCGATAGATATTTCCGATTGTTATGCTCTGGAGGCTGAGGAATTCGCACAGCTCGTTCGTGGCGCCCAAATGCCGGAAACCTACGAACGGCTTGTTGCGCCGGTGCGCTTTATGGATGCGATCGTCCGCTCTCTGGAAAGCGGAGAAACGGAAGAGATTCAATAAAGGAGCGGTTCAGATGCATATCAAGTTTTCGCAGGAAGCGGCTCAGATCATGGATATGCGCTTCGGGTGCGATACCCTGATCGCGCTTGCTACTGTGGATGAGAGTGGCACACCATGGGTACGCAACGTGAACGCGTATTATGAAAACGGCTCGTTCTACGTGATCACGCATTTGCTCTCCAACAAAATGCAGCATATCAAGGCCAATCCCGTCGTAGCTATCAGCGGAGACTGGTTCACCGCGCATGGCAGGGGAGAGAACCTGGGTTATATTCTGAAAGCGCAGAATTTGGACCTGATCGATAAACTGCGCACTGTCTTTGGCGAATGGTACGATAACGGGCATATCAACGAAGCGGAGATCAATACAGTCATCCTGCGCATCCGCCTTACAAATGGCGTGCTGTTCAATAATGGAACACGCTATGATCTGGAATTCTAATTAAAAAGAATCCCTGTCAAAAAGACAGGGATTCTTTTTAATTCTTCTTCCATGCCGCTGCAGAAAGGAACATCAACACAGGATATATATCCAGCCTGCCGATCAGCATGCATACGGTCAACACAACCTTAGAAAACGGACTGAGCGAACTAAAATTTCCTGCCGGGCCGACAATAGCGCCCATACCGGGGCCGGTATTGGTAATGCACGCAATGACAGACGTTACCGTTGTCTCAAAATCAAAACCATTGAGCGATACCAGTAGCACAGCAAGAATCAGCAGCATAACATAACAGCTGAAGAAGACTGCTACGGAAGAAACGGTCTCTTCGTCCAGCGCGCGTCTGTTCAGCTTGATCAGATGCACGCCGCGCGGATGGATCACATTGCGCACCTCACGCCCTGTACTCTTGCATAGAATGACCAGCCGGATCACCTTGATGCCGCCGGCCGTAGAACCGGCGCAGCCGCCAATGATCATCAGCATGAGCAGGATGCTCTTGCTCGTTTGCGGCCAGAGATTAAAATCCTGCGTTGCAAAACCGGTGGTAGATACGATCGACGAAACTTGGAAAAAGCTATGCCTGAGTGCGGTTGCA
>JAFQGN010000031.1 GCA_017398245.1 Clostridia bacterium
GCGTTTGAGGACAGGTCGTATCGCCCGCATATCACCATGGCGAGGCAGGCGAAGGGGTTCGGCACGCCGCCGCAGATGGAGCCTGTGCGCGTGACGGTGCAGAGATTTGCGCTGTTTGAAAGCGCGCGCGTGGACGGGCGGCTTTGCTATACGCCGATCGCGCGATGGGAGGCGCAGGGATGAATTGGGCTGAATTTGAAAAAAAGGCGCTGGAAGCCGGGTTTGCGCGGGCGTATGCCGTTTCGCCGGAGCGTTTTGCGCGCTGGGAAAAGGAGACGCTGCGCACGCCGGATCCACGATGGGAGAATTTGAAGGCGGATCCGCGCGAGAGCATGCCGGATGCGCGGTGCATTGCGGTGCTCGTATGGGCATATCAGCCGTTTTGCGGGTTCCCGGAAGGGGAGCCGACGATCGATGCGTATTATCTGGCTTCGCAGATGGCGCACAGGGAAGCGGAGAAGCTCGCCGGGATGCTGCGCGAGAGCGGATATCAGGCGGACGCGGCTGCGCCGATTCCGGCTAAACGAGCGCTTTTGCGCACGGGAGAGGCGCGGTATGGCCGCAACGGCCTGCTTTCCGTTGACGGGTTCGGGACGAAGATCTGTCTGCAGCTGATTCTGACGGACGCGGAGTTCGAAACGGCGGACTGTATGCCGGAGGAGGAGATCGACCGGCGCTGCGGGGAGTGCGGGCTTTGCAAAAAAGAGTGTCCCGTTGGCGCGATTTTGCCCGGAGCACGCATCGACACGGCAAAATGCCTGCGCGCGCAGTCGTATTCTGAGCCGGTACCGGGGCAGCTGCGCGCGCTGATCGGCCGGAGCGTGCTGGGCTGCGATATCTGTCAGCGGGTATGCCCGCGCAATGTACTGATCGGTTCGATCGAGCCGCCGGAAGAGGTTCTGGAGGCGATACGGCTGGAAAAACTGCTGGCGGGGGATACGAAAGCGCTGGCTGCTCTGATCGGCTCGAATTATGCGCGGCCGGTGCGCATGCAGGCGCGCGCGGCGATCCTCGCGGCAAATTTAGGCAGGAAGGACCTGCTGCCGCTGCTGGAAAAACTTTGCGAAAGCAGATTTGAGCATGTGCGCGAGCATGCGAAATGGGCGGTGGAGCGGCTGAAATGAAGATCACTGTGTGGAAATCCGAGCGGCTGCTGGTTGCCGAGAGAGACGGGCTGGAAGTGTTCCGGTGCAAGGTGCAGCTGGGCAGCACGCCCATCGGGCACAAAACCGCCGAGGGCGACGGCAGAACGCCCGAGGGCAAGTACTACGTTTGCACAAAAAATGCGCAGAGCAAGTTTCACCTTGCGCTGGGCGTGAGTTATCCTGCCCCTGCCGATGCGCGGGAGGCTTTTGCGCAGGGGAGGATCAGCGGCGAGCAGATGCGCGCCATAGAAGAGGCGCATGCGCAGGGGAAAAGGCCGCCATGGGACACGGAGCTTGGCGGGTTCATCATGCTGCACGGGCAGCACCCGGAAGGAAAGACGGGGGACTGGACAGCCGGATGCGTGGCAATGTATAATGAGGATGTAGAGAAACTGTTCGCAATGGCGCAGATGGGAGACGAGATAGAGATTTTGCCGTAAAAGAAAAGGGGAAATGCAAATGAAAAAGGCAATGCCATGGGTGATCGGGAGCCTGCTGTTCGTGTTTGTGATCGTTTGGGGCGCGGCGGGGATATTGATCAGCACGAACGATTTTGAGGAGGCGCAGCCGTTTCTCTATGCCGGTGCGGCGGTGTATGTTGCGCTGATGATCGCTCTGATCGCGCGAGCGCATACGAACCGCTGCCCGCACTGCGGAAAGATGCGCCGGACGCGTGGAAGGTTCTGCCCGTATTGCGGAAAAGAGTTAAAATAAAGGATGCAAAAGAGAGAAAACCCCCGGAAGCATGTGCTTCCGGGGGTGCTTTGTGTTTATGCGTTGAGGGTGAGGGCGCAGGGAGAATCGACAGTGGCGAGCGTTTTGCCCTGATAGCGGATCGCCACGGGGCGATAGGGGGCCGCTTCGGCGATGACCTTTGCTTCGGCAAGCTTGCCGCCGGCAAAGCGGATATCGACCGTCAGGCCGCCCATGGTCTTGACGCCCTTGATCTCGCCGTCAGTCCAGGAGGTGGGCAGCGCGGGCAGGAGTTCCACGGCATAGACGCCGTCGTCCTCTCGGCTGCGCAGCAGCATTTCGCAAATGCCGGCCGTTGCGCCGTAGTTGCCGTCGATCTGGAACGGCGGATGGGCGTCGAACATGTTCGGATAGGTGCCGCCGCCCTTGGTGTAGATGACCTTGCTGTCGCCCACGAGGCGCAGCTGCATTTTGATCAGCTGCAGCGCGTGGTCGCCGTCGTTCATGCGGGCCCACATGTTGATCTTCCAGCCGAGGCTCCAGCCGGTGCCGTCGTCGCCGCGCAGTTCCAGAGAGCGGCGCACGGCCTGCATGAGCTCGGGGGTCTTTTCGGAGATCTGCGTGCCCGGATGGAACGGGTAGAGATGGGAGAGGTGTCTGTGGTGCGGCTCGGCCTCTTCGTATTCTTCGGTCCATTCCAGCAGCTGGCCCTTGGAGCCGATCTGGTACGGGCGGATCTTGGCCAGCTTTTCAGAAATTTCGGCGGAGAGCTCGTCGGTCTGGCCGAGGATTTCCAGGCCCTTGAGGTAGGTTGTGAAGACTTCCTTGATGATGGCGTCCTGCATGGTGGCGTTGGCCGCGCCGCTGACGCGGTTGCCCTCGTAGAGGAAGGTGTTTTCCGGCGAGGTGGCGGGGAAGATGGCCAGATGGCCGTGGCCGTCGTCGGCCAGCGCATCGCAATAGAACAGGGCGGCATCGCGCAGAACGGGCATGGCCCTGTCGCGCAGGAAGGCAAGATCGTTCGTATAGAGGAAATGATCGTACATGTGGCGGGCCATCCAGCCAAGGGACATGGGCCAGAACGCCCAGACCATGCTGTCCTTGCGCTGATTGCCCACGGGGCTGGAATGACGCCAGAGGTCGGTATTGTGGTGGGCGGCGGAGCCGCGCGCGCCGTAGAAATCCTTGGCGGTCTGCTTGCCGGTTTCGTGGATGCCTTCGATCAGATCGAACATGGGTTCGGCCATATCGGAAAGGTTGGTCGGCTCGGCAGGCCAGTAGTTCATTTCGGTGTTGATATTGATGGTGTAGTTGCTCGACCACGGCGGGAGCGTGCTGTCGTTCCAGATGCCCTGCAGATTGGTGGCCTGTGTGCCCGGGCGGGAGGCGGAGACGGTCAGATAACGGCCGTACTGGAAGAGCAGCTCGTACAGCGCCGGGTCTTCCGGATGTTCGCGGAAGGCGCGCAGGCGTTCGATGGTGGGCATGTCGGCCTTTTCGGTACCGAGATGGAAATCGCAGCGGTTCATGATGGAGGAGAAGTCTTCCACATGGCGGGCTTTGAGTGCGGCATAATCCAGACCGAAGGCCTTTTCGACATCGGCGCGGACGTCGGCTTCGGCATTTTTGCCTTCGGTTTCGGGGAATTTATCGAAGCCGTTGTAGGAGGTGCGCACGAAGAAGCGGATCTCGGCCTCGTCGGCGTCGCGCACGCAGGCGCGGCAATCGCCCTTGCCGCCGTCGCCGCCGGTGAAGGTCGTCTGCGCGATGACGCAGAAGCGCACGCCCTTTTCGCCGGGCAGATCGGAATAGGTGATCGGATTGGTGCCGTCGGTATCGTAGTGCGGATCGGCGCAGGTGGGGCAGATGGCGCGGAAGGTGGTCTCCACGCGGCCGAACTCCTTTTCGGAGCAGACGACGTCCAGCATGCGCAGCTGGGAATCCATTTCCATATCAAAGCCGATGCGGCCGGGCTTATCCGCCGTCAGCTTCACGACGAGGGCCTGATCGGGATGGGAAATGAAGGTTTCGCGCACATAATGCGCGCCGGCGAAATCGAATTCCACCGTGTGCACGCCGGTTTCGATATTCAGTTCGCGCCTGTAGTGTTCTACCTGAGCGCCGACGCTCATGAAACCGGGGCCGATGAAGCGGATATACATATTGCCAAGGGGCATGTAGGCCTGGGAATAATGGCTGGTGACTTCGCGCTCGATGAGCGTCTGCGCTTCGTACAGCTTGCCCTCGCGCACGAGCTCCTGTGCCTTGGCGATGGCCTCGGGCGCGTGTTCGCGCTTGTACTGGCGCGGATGGCCGGACCAGAGCGTGTCCTCGTTCAGGGCGAGCTTTTCTTCCTGCACGCCGCCGAAGACCATGGCGCCGATGCGGCCGTTGCCGATGGGCAGGGCCTCGACCCATTGCTGGGCAGGTTCGGTATACCAGAGTTTGGATGTGCTTTTCATATTTTGAACCTCCAGACAGATATGCGTAGGGTGATATTCCGAACTTATTATAACAGCTTTTTGCGCGCAGGGATAGGGTTTGACGCGATATTTGCGCTGTGATAGAATGGCGGCAGAAAGAAGAGGGAGGCGGGAAAGATGAACGAGAGGGAAATACTGCTGCTGAATTCGCTGCAGAATTTGCACCTGATGCAAAAGGCGCCCAAGGAGCGCGTTGTGCGCGATCTGCTCGGGCTGCAGGCGCAGTTTTCCCGCAACCCGCAAATCTCGCTCTTCCTGCGCGCGAGCGACTATGCGCCGGAGACTTGGGACGAGGGGCTTGTGAAGATCTGGTCGCACAGGGGCACGATCCATGTGATCGACGAGAGGGAACTGGGGATGTATCTTTCTGCAGCCGGGCATACCGGGCCGCTGGGCGAAAACTATTGGGGCATCACGCAGGAGCAGGCGCAGAAGTGGTCGCCGTTTTTGCAAAACGAAGTGCTTGCCGGAAACGACACGCGCGAGGGCATGAAGGAAGCCTGCCGGAGGGCGGGCATGGACGAAGAGCTGCTCGGGCGGGTGTTTTACGGCTGGGGCGGGCTGATCAAGGAGATGTGCTGGCGAGGGCTGCTTGCGTGCCGCACGGGTACGGACAAGCGCTATCTTGTGCCGGAAAAGCCTGTGTTCATGGACAGGGACGAGGCGAGAAAAGAGCTGATCCGGCGATATTTTGATGTGTTCGGCCCGGCGACGGTGCAGGACTGCGCTGCGTTCTTCTTGTGGAAAATGACGGAGATCAGGCCGATGCTGGAGGAGATCCTGCCGGGGCTGCATTGCACGAAGATCGACGGAAAAACGTATTACCATGCGCGGCCTCTGCAGGAAGAGGGCGAGATCCCGCCGTGCGTGCTGGCGCCGGGGTTTGATCAGCTGATCATGGGGTATCGGGACAGAACGCGCTATATCGACAAAGAGCACAACGGCAAGCTCGTGAACGTGGCGGGCATCGTGTTTCCGGCTGTCATTTTACGCGGGAGGATCCGGGCGAAATGGAAGCTGGACGGCGCGAAGATCGTGGTCACTCCGTTTGAAAGGCTGCTGAAGAAGGACGAGGCGGCCATGAAACGCGAGGTAAAGGCGAAGTTCGGGAAAACGGTGCGCGAGATTGTATATGAGCAGTGATTCTTCTTGCGGCAAAGGCCTGCGAGGATTATAATAGAAAAGGAACATTGCCTTTCTGAAAGGAGATATATGGTATGGAATTCGATCTGCGAAAGACGGCTCAGGAAAAGATCATTCTCGTGGCGCACAGGGGCACCTGCGGCGGAAATATTCCCTGCAATACGATCACCTCGTACGAGATCGCGCTCAAGCAGGGCGCGGACATGATCGAGATCGACGTGGATATGTCCAAGGACGGCGAGCTGTTCATTTTCCACCCGGGCATGGAAAAGGCGCATCTGAACATGGACGTGCATATTCCGGAAATGACCGCGGCAGAGGTGAAAAAGCTGCGCTTTGTGAACCAGGACGATACGCCCACTCAGTTTGGCCTGAATACGCTCGACGAAGTGCTGGAGCAGTTCAAGGGCCGCTGCTATATCAACTGCGATAAGTTCTGGGAGCATCCGCGCGAGATCTCCGATCATATCCGCGCGCACGGCATGATGGAGCAGATTTTGGTCAAAACTTCGCCCAAGAAGGAGCTGTTCGACGTGATCGAGCAGTACGCACCGGATGTGCAGTACATGGTCATTGTGAAGGACAACGCCGAGGCTGTGCACAAGGAGCTGCTGGGCCGCAATATCAACTACATGGGCCAGGAGCTGTTGTTTGATACCGAGGACAGCCCCATGTGTTCGCCGGAATACCTTGCGCAGCTGCGCAGGGACAATATCCTTTCCTGGGTCAATTCCATTATTTACAACTATAAGGCGCAGCTTTCCGCCGGTCACAGCGACGATACCGCTCTTTCCGAGGACATGGAAAAGGGCTGGGGCTGGCTTGCGCGCCGCGGGTTCGATTTTATCCAGACCGACTGGCCGCTGATGCTCAAGATGTATCTGGAAGAGCAGAAGCTGCTGTACAGAAAGTAAAAGCATTTCGATTGGGGACGCGCCTGCCGCTGCGGGGCGTCCCTTTGCATAGAGGGAGGATATCATGAAGCATACTGTCGATACGCTGCGCCGCCGGGTTTCGGCTGTGTACCCCAAGCCGCTTTCGTTTGATGCGGAAAAGCCGCTTGCGCTGCAGAAGCAGGCTATTCGCGAAAAATACAAAGAGCTTTTGAAAATGCCGGAAAAGAACGGCAAGGCGCGGGCGGCGATCGAATGGGAAAAGACAGAGGACGAGCGCTTTGACGAGATTCGCTTTGCGGTAGAGACGGAGCCGGGCTTTTTCGTGCCGTGCCACATGCTGCTGCCGAAGGGGCTGGCGGCGGGGGAAAAGAGGCCGGCCGTCATCTGCCTGCAGGGGCATTCCACCGGCATGCACATTTCGCTGGGCAGGCCGAAATTCCCCGGAGACGAAAAGAGCATCAACGGCGGCGACAGAGATTTTGCCATTCAGGCCGTGGCGCGCGGGTATATCGCCGTAGCGATGGAGCAGAGGGGCTTTGGCGAGCTGAAATCGAACGTGAACGCAGGATGCCACCATCTGTTTATGGAATGCCTGATGACGGGAAGGACGATGCAGGGCGAGCGTATCCACGATGTGATGTGCCTTGTGGACGCGCTGGAGGGCTTTGCGCAGGTGGATATGGAGCGGCTGGCCATCATGGGCAATTCCGGCGGCGGAACGACTTCGTATCATGCGGCATGTCTGGAGGAGAGGATCAAGGTCGTGATGCCTTCGTGCTCGTTCAACACGTACGAGCATTCGATTCTGGCGATGCACCACTGTGCGTGCAATTACGTGCCGGATATCTCTTTGCACATGGAAATGCCCGACCTTGCTATGCTGATCGCGCCGAGGCCGCTGCTGATCGTGAACGGGCTGAAGGACGAGATCTTCCCGATCGAAACGGCAAAGTCGGCCTTTGCGATCGTGCAGAAAATTTATCAGGCGGCCGGGGCTGCGGGAAACTGCAGGCATATCGTCGGCGGCGAAGGGCACCGGTTCTATGCGGCCGATGCTTGGCCTGTGTTTGAACAGTTCATCTGAGTGCGTTTTTTTCAGAAGAATAAAACCGATCCCTCCCGGCTATACTTTTGGCTGAGGAGGGATCGCCATTGAATCCGTTTGATATCGTGCCTGAGAAGGGCACAGAGCTTCTGATCGATTGGGAAAAGATGTGGGCCTGCCCGTACGACAAGCATTGCGTGGACCCGTACACCCGCACGCGCGTGATTCTGATGAACGGCACGGAGTTCGAAAGCGTATGGTTCTCGCACCAGTTTTCCCGCAATACGGCCGATAACGATCTGCGTCGTGCCATCGCACTGATCCGCCGCAGCGAACAGCAGCAGCAAAAGCTGATTTCGCACCTGAAGCCCGGCGACGAGAGCGTTCTGGAGCATACGATCGGCTATGAGCAGCTGGCGGTGGATCTGACCGCGCATCTGGCGAAGCGAGTGAGCGACGCGAATGTGAAAAACGCGCTGGATTTTGCGCTGCTGGAGGATTTTGACCACCTGTACCGGTATGCGGACCTGCTGGATATGCATTATCATGTGAAGGCAGAAGAACTGGTGGGCCGGTACACCGAGATCATGCCCGGCAGGCCGACGATCGCGCATCACCGGCATCCGTACGACAGCGTGCGCTTCCCGATGACGAACGCAAAGCCGAAGACGATCGATCTTCTGGCGGCGAACGTGATCACAGCGGCAGAGCAACAGACGATGAACTATTACATGAACACGGCGGCGGTGTATCCGGAAGAGACGGGGCGCAGGCTGTATCAGGAGATCGGCATGATCGAGGAGCAGCATGTGACCCAGTACGGCAGCCTGCTCAACCCGAACATGACATGGCTGGAAAACCTGCTGGTGCACCAGTTTGTGGAGGCGTGGCTGTATTGGAGCTGTGCGCAGACCGAGACCGAGCCGAGCATTCGCAAGGTCTGGCAATGCCTGTTCAATCAGGAACTGATGCATTTGCACACGGCCAAGGCGCTGCTGGAAAACTACGAGGGCAAGGAGTGGCAGCAGGTGATCCCGGACGGCAATTTCCCGGCGCCGCTCGTTCTGGAGAGCAATATTCCTTATGTGCGCGATATTCTGGCGAATACGGTGAACAACACTGCGCTGCGTGAAAACTATGTGGACGTGCGCTCGCTGCCGGATGAGAGCACATTTATGGAGTACCAGAAGCAGGTGAACGAGCCGGTCTGCAATGTACTCAGCCATACGGTGATCGAGGAGTACATTCGCAAAAACGGGCAGGATTACCGGTTTGAGACTGCGCCGAACCCGATTCCCGAGCTGCGCGACCGGAAGCGGGATGATATCTGCGTCGGCAGGCAGATCGTATGCGAACTGCAGTACGTATAAAGGCCAGTTTTCAGAAAAACCGAAATAAAGACTTTGGACGGTTATTAAAACAAACCAGAGTCTGTAAAAATGGGCGAAAACCAGCAGAACAGAATATGGTCTGAAATGAAGAAAACCACCCTGTCCGTTCGCGCGGAAAGGGTGGTTTTGCATGTGATTGCGCTTAGCCGAGCAGAACCGGGAGGAACTGTTCGACCAGAACGACGGCCAGAAGGGCGATCGGATAGGTCGCCGCATAGGCGGAAGCGACTTCATCCGTGCCCGCGACGTGGATCAGAGTGCCCAGCGCGGGGGTGGAGGTCATACCGCCGGTGATGGAGCCGAGGTTGTTGAACAGGCTCAGCTTGAGCACATGCTTGGCAAACAGATAACCGATGATCATCGGAACGATGGTCATGATCATGCCGTAGAGGAAGTAGACAGGCTTGAAGTATTCCACAAACCTCGCGCCGCCGGCGATGCCCGCGCCCATGAGGAACAGGATGAGACCAAGCTCGCGCAGGATTTCCAGCATCTTCTTCTGGGGCATGATGTTGATGCGGCCGATGTGGGCAAAGTGGCCGAACACCAGCGCGGTGATGAGGGTACCGCCGGTGGTGGTGAGGGAGAAGGTGGTGCCGGAAAGGCCGGCGCCAGTGAGCGGGATCTTGACCGAACCGACGAGGATGCCGATGCCCGCAGCCAAAGCGAACGGGGCGAGGCCGAAATCGTCGATGTTGATCAGCTTACCGGTGTAGGCCTTTTTCTTGGAGTTGGTCTGGATGCTGACGACCTTTGCGCGCTCTTCATCCATATTGGCCTTGGACAGCTTCGGGATCAGCTGCACGAACAGCACGACGCCCACAACGCCGAAGAGATAGGCGATGCCGTAGCCAACGGTCACGGCAGCTTCCATATCGGCAGTAGCGATGGTTGCCTTCGCGGCAGAGAAGCCGGGGGTGCTGGTCAGCGCGCCGGAGAGAAGACCCTGCAGCATGGCGACAAAGGTCTTGGGGTCGGCTTCCGCGCCGCGGCCAAGGAAATAGCACAGGGCGCAGGCGATGCCGGCGGAGAGGATGATGATCGCGCCCAGCAGGATATAGGACTTGAAGTTCTTTTTCAGGTTGCCGAAGAAATTCGGGCCGGCGATGAAGCCGACGGCCGTGACAAAGAACACAAGGCCGATGTTTTCCACGACTTTGAGCGCATTGGACGTCCAGCTGGCGTTTGCAGCTACCAGAGCGGCGTCCAGCTTGTCATAGAACAGTGCGCCATAGAGCAGCGCGGCGACGAACACGCCCGCGGAGCCCAGATTGATGCCCTTGATGGTGATCGCGCCGATGGCATAACCAACGGCAGCGATCAGCAGGATGGAAAAGAGCAGGAAAGGAACGCCGGTGACGGGGATGACACCGCCAAACAAACTCATGTGAAAGACTCCTTACTTATCAGCCGTAGTGAAGCTGCGGCGGTAGTCGGGCAGCAGCATGGGGGAGACGGTCTCGGTCTCGACGCCGGCTTCTGCCAGTTCCTTGTCGAATTTTTCAATGTGCGCGAGGGTGAGCTTGCCGATTTCGACTTCCTTGGCGTGTGCGGCGGCGGCCTTGCCGGCGTCGCGGCCGAAGACGATGATATCAAGCAGGCTGTTGCCCATCAGGCGGTTGCGGCCATGGATGCCGCCGACGGCTTCGCCGGCAACATACAAGTTCTGCACGTTGGTGGTCATGCAGCTCTCATCGATATCGAGACCGCCGTTCTGATAGTGCAAAGTCGGATAGACGAGGATCGGCTCCTTGCGGATGTCGATGCCGTACTTTTCGAACATGCGGTACATGGCGGGGATGCGGGCCATGATGGTGCCTTCGCCGCCCTTGAGTTCGATCATGGGGGTATCGAGCCAGACGCCCTTGCCTTCGCCGGTGGAAACGCCCTTATCACGGTCGTCGCATTCGCGGATGATGGAAGCAGCGGCGACATCGCGGGTCTCCAGAGGATGCATGAAGACTTCGCC
>JAFQGN010000263.1 GCA_017398245.1 Clostridia bacterium
AAGGCAGGCCCAGCAGCGGCAGAACAGCATACAATTCTCTCTCGGTTTCCCAGAGCGATCTCTCCGTTTGTGCCAATGTCAATAAGAAGAGCAGTTCCAGCGCTTTGGTTCATTGCACATGCGAGCGCCGCAGCGGTGGTATCCGCACCGATATATCCCGCAACGCACGGACCAGTTTCCACAACAGCATTGCCAAACGGCAGACCCAGCTCTGAAGCCATGCACCTCTGTTCCAGGGCAAACACCGGTATAAACGGCGAAACGGCAATGTTTTCAGGCGAAACGCCGAGAAGCAGATGCACCATAACCGTATTTCCGACGCATACGATCTGCCTCAAATCATCGTCCTTCGCCTCAATTTCACCAAGCATCTTTCTAACCATCGTACCGATTTCGTTCACGACGGCATTCTGCAGCTTTTTAAGGCCCCCGTCGGTTCGAGAATAATCGATCCTCGAGATAACATCCGCACCAAAGCCGCGCTGCGGATTCATCGCAGAGCATTTTGTCAACACTTTGCCCGTCTGCAGATCCAGCATATAGGCAGCAAGCGTCGTAGTACCAATATCGATCGCAGCCGCATACAGTCGCGGCTCGTCTGCACAGATATCGCAGATAGCGCCATCCCGTTCTCTGACGATCCAGATTTGCCCATTCCCCTTCTTTAGTTCGCCGGGCAGCTTCTTAAGAACGTTTAGAGAGAGCTTGCCGCTTCCGGAAAGCGCATCAGAAAGCCTCTGCTCATCGCTCCGCTGATCGTCAAGCGTCGCTTGAGGGACAAAAATCTTCTCGCAAACAAACACAGGTTTAGCTTCTAACTGCACATCCTCTGCACCGTCAGTCAGAATTTGTCCGTTTTCAGTCGTTAACCATACCTCTGCGTCGCCCTCAATCGTAGTCAAGCACGCAAGGCGGATAGAAGCAGCAACATCTGCTTCTGTTAACAGACCAAGTTCTGTACTGTTCGACTGGGACAGCTTGCCGGTTGCGCGAACACGGCATTTACCACAAGTACCCCGTCCGCCGCAAGGAGCGTTCAGACTATGGTCTGTTGCGATTGCATCTATTAATCTCGTACCGACTTCGGTCTTAAATATATTAATCAGACCGGAGTCTGTATGCAAGGTCAATGTACATACCAAGGTATTCCCCTCCTGTGCTTCAGTTTATCTGCCCGGGTGTTTCGTTCTTCCGGAACGAGAGGATCTGTCCGCTTTCTTCTCTCTATTCTTCTCTGTATTGCTGCTGCGTTTCCGACTTTCCTG
Organism: Clostridia bacterium; assembly: GCA_017398245.1. The sequence goes on from JAFQGN010000263.1 coordinate 1,266, forward strand.
ATTACTTCCGTGCTGGCTTTCCGTGTCTGCTTGCCTCGATAGCCGTTTTTGTTCGATGCACGGCTTCCGGTCACTTCGCGCGGCGCTACCAGACACTGATCCGAAAAACCGATCAGATCATCGCGCCCCGCTTCATGCAGCGCCTTCATGACGAGTACTCTGTTCTGCGGCATAAAATACTGCATTAGGGCGCGCTGCATCTCCTTTTCGCGAGGAGTATTCGGGATATACACCTTTTTGCCGTCGCGCGGGTCGATCCCTGTGTAATACATGCAGGTGGAAAGCGTGCCGGGCGTAGGATAGAAATCCTGCACCTGCTCGGGGCGGATGCGGTTCTTCTTCATGTATACCGCCAGTTCGATCGCGTCCTCCAGCGTGCATCCGGGATGGCTTGAAATAAAGTATGGCGTAAGATACTGCTCCAAGCCGGCCTTGTTACTGGCCTCTGCAAACTTTTTGCCAAAACGCTCGTAGCAGTCCACATACGGTTTGCCCATCAGGCGCAGCGTCTCCCTTGCAACGTGCTCGGGCGCCACTTTGAGATGACCGCTGACATGGTATTTGGCAATTTCCGAAATCACATTGCTGTTTTTATCCAGCAGCATATAGTCATACCGGATGCCGGAACGAACAAACACCTTTTTGATTCGGGGAAGCGACCGCATTTCGCGCAGCGTATCGACAAACTCTTTATGATCCGCCTTTACATTTGGGCAAGGGTTCGGCCCCAGGCATTGCCTGTTCTTGCATGCGCCCACCTTCAACTGTTTTTCGCAGGCGGGCTTGCGGAAATTCGCCGTCGGGCCGCCGACATCGTGGATATATCCCTTAAAATCAGGCATTTTGCTCAGCAGCTTTGCCTCCGCCAGCACGCTTTCCTTGCTGCGCGAAGTCACGATCCGCCCCTGATGGAACGTCAGCGCGCAGAACGAGCAGGCGCCAAAGCACCCACGCACGGCAGCAATCGAGAACTTGACCTCGTCGAGAGCCGGAACGCCGCCCATCGGCGCGTACATCGGATGCCACTGCCGTAAAAACGGCAACGCATACACACTGTCAAGTTCTTCGCGCGAAAGAGGCATGGCGGGTTTGTGCTGGTTCAGGTACCGCTTCCCATGCTTTTGTGCAATTCCCTTGCCGCGAATCGGGTCCTGCTCGTCATACTGAACGCGGAAGGAATCAGCATAGGCTTTTTTGTCCTTTGCAACTTCCTCGGCAGAAGGAATGACGATATACCCTTCCCCAGGTTCCTTATTCATGGTGCAGGTGCCGGGCATAGCCATTTCCCGCGGATCGAGCCCCTGCCTGAGGGCGTCTGCCATTTGCACAATGGTCCGCTCGCCCATGCCGTACATCAGGAAATCCGCGCCCGAATCGACCAGAATAGAATTGCGGACGCGATCGTCCCAATAATCATAATGCGCGAAACGGCGAAGCGAAGCCTCGATCCCGCCGATAGCGATGAATATATCGCCCCATGCTTCGCGGATCCGGTTGCAGTAAACCACAGTCGCGCGATCAGGCCGACGACCGCCTTCGCATCCGGGTGAATAATAGTCGTCGTGCCTGCGTTTTTTTGCAGCTGTAAAATGGTTCACCATGCTGTCGACCGCGCCTGCGGAAACGAGGAACCCCAGCTTCGGCTTGCCAAAACGCTTAAAATCCTCGCAATCCCTCCATGCCGGCTGCGCAAGGATCGCAACACGATACCCTGCGGCTTCCAGCACACGGGAAAGCAGACCGGCGGCAAAGGAGGGATGGTCGACATAGGCGTCTCCCGAAACGAATACAAAATCCGGCGCATCCCAACCTCTTGCGCGCATATCTTGCGCATCTACGGGCAAAAAGCGCGTCATGTTCCTTCACCCTCCCCGGTAAGTACCTTTCGGGCAGCGCGTTCCACCGCGCCTTGCCCATCCTTTGCCTGTTCCTGCATAATCTTCTTTACGATATCTTCCATCAGCGGAACCGCGCCCTGCAGAAGTTCCTCGTCCGTCTTCTTGCTCAACCCAATGGAATAGATCAGCTGCGTGGACGAACCGGCTGCAAGCCGGATATTGCGTTCGTGGCCGTGCAGCGCGCTGATCAGGTATTCCGGTTTCAGATCCGCGCTTTGCGAAAAGCGCATGACCAGCCCGCCGGGCTTGCTTGTGACCAGATCGATTCCGATACGGGAACACAGTCCCTTCAGGTGCGCGATATCGACAAGATTGATCACGGGCCGTGTCGGATCGCCAAAGCGATCGATCAACTCCTCCATCAGGTCGTCGCGGCTCGCTTCGTCATAGATCGAGGCAATCTTCTTATACATTTCAACGCGCACAAGGTCGCTCGAAACATAATCCTGCGGAAGGAATGCATCGACGTGCAGTTCGACTTTGGTTGTAATATCGCCCTTTTGCACATCACCGCGCAGTTCTCGCACGGTCTCTTCAATCATCTTCACGTACAGATCGTAGCCGACCGAAGCCATATGTCCGCTCTGTTCGCTGCCCAGAAGATTGCCCGTGCCGCGGATCTCGAGATCTCGCATGGCGACCCGGAACCCGGAGCCGAACTCTGTAAATTCCCGAATGGCGGCAAGTCGCTTGTCTGCCGTTTCGGTAAGAACGCGGTTCGGGCTGACCGTAAGGTACGCATAAGCAAGCCTGTTGGAACGGCCGACGCGTCCGCGCAGCTGATAGAGCTGCGAAAGCCCGAAACGGTCGGCGTCGCACACGATGAGCGTATTCGCGCGCGGAACATCCAGTCCGGCCTCAATGATCGTGGTGCACAGGAGCACATCGTATTTGCCTTCGTAAAAATCCAGCATCACGTCTTCCAGCGCATGCTCGCGCATCTGCCCGTGCCCTATTGCGATCCGCGCTTCCGGTACGAGCTTTTTCAGCCGCGTATGCATCACTTCGATAGACTGCACCCGGTTGTACAGCACATACACCTGGCCTCCGCGCGAAAGTTCGCGCAAAATTGCGTCGCGCACGAGCCCGTCGGAATATTCGACCACATACGTCTGCACCGGATAACGCTCCTCCGGCGGAGTCTGCAGAAGGCTCATATCGCGAATGCCTACCATGGACATGTGCAGCGTGCGCGGGATCGGCGTTGCGGACAATGTGAGAACGTCCACCGTCTTTTTCAGCTGCTTGATGCCCTCTTTGTGCTTTACGCCAAAGCGCTGCTCTTCATCGACGACCAGCAGGCCGAGGTTCTTAAAATCGATATCCTTACCAAGCAGGCGATGTGTGCCGACAACAACGTCGATCTTTCCCTCCTTCAGGTCTTCGATGACCTGCTTTTGCTCGTTTGCAGTCCGGAAGCGGCTGATATTATCCACCTTGATCGGATATCCGCCAAAGCGCTTCATTAAGGTCTGAAAATGCTGCTGAACGAGGATCGTCGTCGGCGCAAGCAGGGCAGCCTGCTTTCCGTCCATGATGCATTTGAAAATGGCGCGGATGGCGACCTCGGTCTTTCCGTAGCCCACGTCGCCGCACAGCAGACGGTCCATCACCTTCGGCTGCTCCATATCCGCTTTGATCTCGGCAATGGCCTGCTCCTGATCGGGTGTTTCCTCATATTCGAATGCGTCTTCGAATTGCCTCTGCCACGGTGTATCCGGCGAAAAGGCGTAGCCCTGTACGCTCGCGCGCGCGGCATACAGCTTGACAAGCTCGCCTGCAATTTCCTGAATAGAGGCCTTTACCTTGGCCTTCTGCTTTTGCCATTCGCCGCCGGAGAGCTTGTTCAGCTTCGGGCTTTCGCCTTCGGAACCGATGTACTTCTGCACGCGGTCGAGCTGGTCCGTCGGCACATACAGCTTGTCGGAACCGGCATAGCGAATATGCAGGAAATCGCGGTAAGTGCCTTCGCTGGCCAGGCGCACCGTTCCCATATACTGGCCTACGCCGTGGTTTTCGTGTACGACATAATCGCCCACGCGCAGATCGGTAAACGCTGCGACCTTTTCGCCGCTGCGCGCCTTTGCCCGGCTCTTTTGCTTGGATACGCCGAAGATATCGCCCTCGGCCACGACGGCCAGTTTGATCTCCGGATACAAAAAGCCGCGAGAGATCGATGTGGATAGGATCGCGACCTGCCCGACAGGCAGATCCGCAGGCGCTTCTTCGTAAAAATCAGACATGCAATCCAAATCGAACAGCGATTTGTGCAGTCGGTTGCCTCTCGCAACGCCGCCGGCAAGAATAGCGATCCTCCAGCCGTCCTTCACCCATTTTTTGATATCGCGCACCAGTTCGTGCATATTACTCTGGTATGCCGACGCGCCCAAACCTTCGAATTTAAACAATCCTGTCGGCTTGAACCCCTCGATCGACCTTAGGAACGGCTGCAGGGCCAGAAGCCCCGCGGGCTGAAGACGCGCGCAAAGCATGTCCCAGCTGTAGAGGAGCTCCGCCTGCAGGGGTAGGGCTTCTCCGCGGGAAAGCGCGGTTTTATAGTGCTCTTCAAATTCAAGCATCCTGTTTTCGCAGCGCTCGCGCAGTCTGTCCGGCTGATCGAACACGATCAGCGCTCCCGGTTCATAATCGGCAAGCGTATCCGTGTGCTCGTACAGCGCGGGGATCAGCGCCTCGCTGGAAAGATGCATCGGCAGCTTCTGCTCGCGCAGCGCATCGATCCGTGGCTGGAAATTCTGCACCAGAGGCGTGACGGGGCGTTCCTGCTTAGCGGGCTTGGCGGCGCTTTTCTTCTCGCTCTTCGCGCCGGTTTTCGATCCGATCTCCCACATCGATGGCATCTCTTCCATCGGCGCATCCTGCGTGAGCTGAAAAAACTCCTCGAACGGGATCAGGTCGAATTCCTCTTCCAGCTTCTTTTGCGTCTCCGCGCTCTTGTCCGTCAGCAAACCGGAGGCCTTGTCCAATTCCGCATCCAGCCTGTCAGCCGCCTTTTCGGCCATTTCGGGCGTTATCAGCACATCGGCCGCCGGGAAGAGAATCGCTTCTTTTGCCCGTTCGATGGAACGCTGGGTCATTACGTCAAAATCGCGCAGCGAATCGATCTCGTCGTCAAAAAATTCGATGCGCAGTGCGTTCGGTCTGCCAACGGGATACACGTCCAGAATACCGCCGCGGATCGCGCACTGTCCGCGGGATTCGACCACGTCCACGCGCTCGTACCCCGCAGCCACCAGCATTTCTATCGCCTTGTGCGGGTCGAGGATCTGCCCTTCTTCAAAGCGGATCAGGTTCTGGCGGAACAAGTCGGCTGGCATCAGACGATACATCAGCGCATCAGCCGGCGCGACGATCGCCTTGAGCTGGCCGGTGATCAGTCGGCCAAGCGCATCGAGCCTGCGCAGCGTGATCTCGCGGCTCGATGCGGCGACGCGCTGGAAAGAGATTTCTCGGGCGGGAAAAAACGCCACGTGTCCGCCCAGCAGCGAGTTCATATCGTCCGCTATTTTTTGCGCGGCCATATCGTTCGATGCAACGACCATCAGCGTCCGGCCGATCTTGCCCTGCAAGGCGCAGAGCATATGGATGCGCTGACAGTCGTCAAGGCCGTATGCGAGTTGAAGGCCTCCCTTTTGTACATCACGGGACAGATCCTGAAAGCTGTCCATTTTCTCCATCGGTTCATACAGACAGCGCAGAAAATCCGTTTTTGTCATGTTTCCCTCCATCAGGATTCGGAATTGCAGGCCGCGACATGCCTCTGCGCGGCGTCAAAGCCCAGAGCGATCCACTTTTCCAGCACTTCACATGCCTTCATATACGAATCGAACATATGCTTTCGCTCATCGGGCGTGCGGAAACCGCAAAGCACCCAGTCCTTCAGATCCCATCTCTCCGGCGGGCGTCCAATACCGCAGCGCAGACGCGGGATTTCCTGGGTGCCGGTAAGCGCAATGATGTTGCGCATGCCGTTATGCGTGCCGGCGCTGCCCTTCTGCCGGATGCGGATCTTTCCTTCGTCCAGATCGATATCGTCATAGCAGATGTAAATAGCGTCAGGCTTATACCACTCGCGAAGCTGAACGACGGCTTCGCCGGAAAGGTTCATGAAGGTCTGCGGCTGGGCGATGACTGCTCTCTGTCCGCAGATCGTCCCCTCTCCGAGCACGCATTTGAACTTTTTCTTATTCAGTATGATATGATTTCTCTGCGCAAGGATATCCACGATATCGTATCCGACATTGTGGCGCGTATGCTGATATTCAGAGCCCGGATTTCCCAGGCCGACAATGACGATCATTTCTTTATCCTCCTGCTGCCAAAACGCCAAACCGCGGAAAGTCCCTCTGGAGGGGGCCTTCCGCTTGGGGTGGCATAACATTGTTTTAGATAAGCTTCGTGGGACGCACGATGGCGGAACCGGATTCCGGATCCGTGCTTTCAAAGGTAAGCAACGAACGGATCCCTTCTATGCGTTTGTGCGCCGGTTCAGCCGTCGCGATCATTACGCCGATGCCGACTACAGGCGCGTCAAATTCGCGCATCATTTCGGCCATGCCGCGCAATGTTCCACCGCCCTTGGTGAAATCGTCGATGATCAGCGCACGCTTGCCGGGCCGCACAGCCTTGCGGGCCAGCGTCATGGTTTCGATCTTGTCCCCGCCTGCGATGTAGTTGATCTTCACTGCCGGGCCTTCGTATGCGCGGCTGTCTCTGCGGGCAATAACCAGCGGCACGTCGAGCGCCCTCGCCGTCATCAGCGCGACAGGGATCCCGCTCGTCTCCATTGTAAGGACGAAATCCGGGTTCAGAGCGCAATACATGGAAGCCATGATATCGCCGATCTTCCCGGCAGTATCCGGGTTGGAGCAGACGTCTGCCGTGTACAGAAAACCGCCGGGCAGCAGCCTTCCGGGCTCGCTCAGAACTGTTGCAAGGTGCTCAAGGGTGTCCTGCGCGCTTTCCGGGCTCATCAAAGAGCGGTACATCACGCCGCCGGAAGCGCCTGCTACGGTGATGATCGTTCCCAAACGGAAGCGCGAGAACGCCTCGCGCAGAATATCGATATCCTCGCTCACGGTCGATTTCGCCGTATCAAACAGGGTGCAGAATTCACCAAGCGTATGCAGTCGATTCGGCGCGCTCGTCAGAATGCGGGACATTGCAACGAGTCTTTCTCCGCGTTTAATTCGCTCCATATATATGTACCTCCGCAAAATGCGTTTCTATCCAATCATATTATACGCCTTTTTCCGAACGATTTCCAGCGCAAGGTATTCGCTTTTCTTCAAATTACGAACTATTAACTTGGCCTATTCTTAATTCGCTCATATCCGTGAGATATTTTCTTAACGTTCGCAAAAAATGTAAAACACATCGTTAATTGCAGATTTTGCCTGCGCAGCGTATAATAAGAAAATAGAGGTAATGTCGGTTTTCACGCCCTTTCCGATCGCGGAACGGAGCTGCAGCCGGCGTCCAAACATCGAAATCCAGTATGGGGGTCTTTGAGAGATGCAGCCCATTTTTGAACAATTCAGCGGTAAAAAAGCGCACTTTATCGGCATTGGCGGAAGCTCCATGTCCGGCCTTGCAAAGCTTTTTGTGCAGCTTGGCGTCACGGTCAGCGGGTCGGATGCTGCTGCTTCCCATAAAACCGAAGAACTGGAAGCCATGGGGATCAAAGTCTTTATCGGGCAAAAGCGCGATCAGGTCCTCGGGGCCGATCTTGTGGTCTATTCGGCGGCCATTTCGCCGGAGAACCCGGAACGCGCGCAGGCGGCAGAGCTTGGCATCGCATCGCTGGAGCGCAGCGAGCTGCTCGGGCTGATCGCATCCGCGTTTCAAACGCCGATCTGCATAAGCGGCACGCATGGCAAAACGACCACCACAGCCATGGTCTCTCAGGTGCTCATGGAAAGCGGAGCCGATCCTTCCGTGCATATCGGTGGAAATCTGCCGATGCTGGGCGGTTCCACCCGCCTTGGTCAAAGCGGCTATTTCGTTGTGGAAGCGTGCGAGTATGCGCGCAGCTTCCTCAAACTGAATCCGCGCATCGCTCTGATTTTGAATATCGACGAGGATCATCTCGACTGCTACGGAGATATCGACCATATCGAACAGGCGTTCGCTCAGTTCGTCTCGCAAACGCTGCCCGGCGGCTGGGTCATCGGCTGCGGAGACGACCCGCGCGTGCGCAGAGTGATGGAGCATTGCGGAAAGCAGACCCGTTCTTACGGACTTGAACCGCATAACGAGATCACCGCCGAGCAGATCTCCTACGACGATACCGGTTGCGCAAGCTTTACCGCCACCCTCTTCGGTCATCCGCTTTGCGATGTCGAGCTGCGCATCCCTGGCGAACACAGCCTGCTCAATGCCCTCGCGGCCATCGCCGTGGCAGATCTCTGCCAGCTGCCCATGAGCCGCGTCGCGGAAACGCTCGGGCATTTTGAAAACCCCAAACGCAGGTTCGAACTGACCGGCGTGACGGACGACGTTCGCCTCTATACCGATTACAGCCATAACCCTGCCGAAATGCGAAACGCCATCCACAACGCGCGTTCGCAGCACCCGGAAACGCTCTGGGCCGTCTGGCAGCCGCATACGTTCTCGAGAACAAAGGCCCTGTATGATGAATTCCTCGGCTGCTTCGGCGAGGCGGACCGCGTTGTGATCACCGACATCATGGCTGCGCGTGAAGAGCCGGATCCCACGCTCGACAGCGGTATGCTGGTGCGTGATCTGCGCGCAAGAGGAATCCGGGCCGATTGGACGCCGTCCTTTGACGACGCAGAAGCGTTCCTTCGCGCCAACTGGAAAAGCGGAGACGTTGTGATCACCATGGGCTGCGGGAATATCGATTTGCTCAACGAGCAGATTGAGGAACACGGCGATACCGTACGCTGAAAATTGCATTCTACAATAGGAGGATATGCTCATGAAGAATAGATGGATCGTATCCGCGCTGATCGCAGCGCTGCTTATATTTAGCGCGGTCGGCTTTGCAGCAACTTCCCATGCGCCGGACGCGATGGCTTCCGACGCGCAGTGGACTTTGCTGGAGCTGTTCAACGATTATCGTGCCCAGAAAGGGCTTCAGCCGCTTTCCATGCTGCCGCAGCTGCAGACGGCTGCCGGTGCCCGTGCGTCTGAATTGGGGATCAAAGAGAGCGAAAGCAGGCCGAACGGCTCGCATTGGCTCACAGTACTCTCCGACGTCCGCTATGCCTGCGTGGAAGCGTCTCAGTCCTATATGAAAAACCTGAACGATCCTTCCACCGCACCGTATATGATCGTCAACACGATCACCGCCTCGCAGGATCCTTCCGTCCTCCCCTTCCGCAGTGCTCTGTTGACCGAATCCTACACGCATATCGGCATTGGCAGTGCAAACGGATACTATGTCTGGATCTTCACCGCCGGCGGATGCGAACTGGAGGACTGCGCGGTATCGAGCCAGACCGGCGCCATTTACACAAAAGGCGCCAATATCGATTCGCTGGCCATGGTCGCCGCTGTGCGCTGTGAACATGGTACCTCGCATTTCCCCGTAAGCGATGAGCTTTGCAAGGTGATCGGCACCTCTGCCGAACTGCCGATCAATACAAAGGCCGGCGAAAGCGTATCTCTGCCCAAAAAGCCGGATGCGCCGGTCTCGATTGCTCTTTCCCAGAGCGAAATCACCATGAATAAGGGAGACGTCCATGCGCTCACCGCCGTGCTCTCCCCCGTTTCCTCTGCGTCTACTCCCGTCGTTTGGACAAGCTCCGATCCCTCCGTCGCTTCTGTGAAAGACGGGATCGTTGCGGCTCTGCGCGCTGGAGAAGCGACGATCAGCGTGTCCGCCGGCGAAGTGAGCGCGGCCTGCAAGGTCACTGTTGTCGATGAGGCCGATAGCATCGCCTGCAATATCAAGGAACTCACTCTGGGCTGCGGGCAGCAGTATCAGGCTTCCTATACTGTCTCTCCCCTCGACTGCAGCGAAAAGGGCGTCTGGTCTGTGTATCCGGCCAACGCCGTCGTGCAGGTCGATGAAAACGGCTTGATCACTGCCGGAAACGCGACAGGCAAGGCCTATGTGATCGTCAGCACCCCCAGCGGTAAAACGGATCGCATCCGCATTACGGTTGTCGAAGCGAAGCGTGCGGTGCAGAGCGTGCGGATTTCCGCCGCGCAGGCCAGCGTGACGCCCGGCGGCTCCATCCGTCTGGCCACCAAAGTGTATCCTTCGAACGCGCTCAATAAAAAGATCAATTGGGTCAGCAGCGATCCGACCGTAGCTTCTGTCGATCAGACCGGCATCGTATACGGACTGCAGAAGGGACAGGCCACGATTTATGCAGTCTCCAGCAGCGGCGTGCATGCCAGCTGCGAAGTGACCGTGCAGGAAGTGCAGATCACCGCTGTCGCCTTCAAAAAGGATCAGGCCAGTGTGCTGGTTGGCAAGGAGTGTAAGGTGACGCCCGCGATCCTGCCCAAGAGCGCGTCTGTCGCCTCGCTCGTTTGGACCAGCAGCGATCCTTCCGTCGCGCAGGTCGATCAGAGCGGCAAGATCACCACTTTGAAAAAAGGCACGACGGTGATCACGGCCTTCGCTTCCGAACAGGTCAGCGCGTCTATCACTCTGAACGTGACCGACAAGCCCGTTACCGCTGTTCGGATCTCTAAGAAAGCTGCAAGCGTTACGGTCGGCACCAGCGGCACCATCCGCGCTCAGGTCTCTCCCGCGAATGCGACGAACACCAATGTGATCTGGTCCAGTTCGGATCCCAGCGTTGTCTCGGTCGATGCCAACGGCCGCATCAGCGCGCTCTCTGCCGGAACGGCGGTGATCACCGCTGCGTCCGAAAGCTATCCCAACGTGAAGGCTGCATGCACCATCACCGTATACAGCAACCAGTATAAGCGCGCTTCGGCTGCTTATACCGCAGGAAAGGCAAGTGCCTGGGTCACCGCCGTGTACATGAAGGACGATGCGCTGCGTGTGCAGGTGTGCTATTACAATCCCAAGCCCTACGCTGTAAAGGCATCCGTATTCGGCGATGAGGTGCTCCTGAATACATCCAGCGCGACTGTCTTCAGGAGGCTGCCGATCAGCGAGTCGAGCCTTCAGGAAACGGACATCGCAGCGCGCACGGCCGTGCATGTCATCTATGAGTTCTCCGTGCGGGATTATCCGGAGCTGAGCAGCTTGAACCTGCGCGCTCTGCATTCCAACAGCCGAGTTGGCTAAAAACAAAACCGGGCTGCGGCATGCGGCCCGGTTTTACATTAAGGGGTATGTATATGCGCATCGGTGTTGCGATGGCTCTGTATAACGGTCGGAAATACTTGAAGGAGCAGATCGACTCGCTTCTTGGGCAAACTGTCGTGCCGGATATCATCGTTTGCTGCGATGACGGCTCGACCGACGGCACGATGGATTGGCTTGAAGGCTATGTCGTGCAGATAGGCGCGGAAAGCCGGTTTGTTCTCGTGCGGAACGATAAAACGCTTGGATATGTGCAAAACTTTTATAAGGCGCTGGATCTTTGCGATGCCGATGTCATGTTCCTCTGCGATCAGGACGATGTCTGGCGTGCGGACAAGATCGAGCTTATGTGCAGAACGCTCATCGAAAACCCACAGATCTCCCTGCTTTCCTGCGCGCACGATCTGATCGGCGATGACGGCAGTCCCATCTCCAGCATGCGCTATGGACAAGGGAAGACGAGCGGCGCGCTTCTGCCTGTTTCGGAAAAAGAAGTCGTCACGTATTTTCTTTGGCCCGGCATGACAATGGCTCTGAAAGGCAGCTTCTGGAACACTGTCCGCGAGGATGCAAAGAACATCTCCGCTCCCCACGACAGGGTTCTGGCCCTGTTTGCAGCATCGCGCGGCCAAATGTTTTTCTTGGATACCGTTTTGTGCAGCCATCGTTTACATGGAAACAACAGTGGCGGAGAAGAAGGCGATATGCGTACAATTCTCAATCGCGCGTTTAAGCTAAAAGAACTCTCCACCAGCTTTGATTGGCTGGAAGCTCAAATCGCACAGGGCGATCGTTTTTCTGCAGCGGCACAAAAATCTCTTTGCGAATACCGTGATTATGTTGGCTTACGATTGCAGGCCGTTCAAAAAAGATCCATTTTCCCGCTTTTGCGCGCGCTGCGCTGCTCCGGCTATGTACACTGGAAAGGCCTTGCCGCAGATATCATCACTATCATAAAAGGATAACGCCTGTTTCAAGAGAAAACAGCCCGGAAGCTTTGGCTTCCGGGCTGTTGCTTATGCGATTAGTAGTTGAAAACCTTGCCGGTTTCCATGGACTTGTTGGCGTCGTCGCACAGCTTGAGGCTCTTGTACGCATCCTGATACGGGGAGCGGACGAGGGCGGGGTTGTTGGTCTTGACGGCGTCGACAAAGGCGCGGTCGAGAGTGTAGGTCTGGTCTTCCTGACGATAGAAGTTGTGGGTCTCCTTCGCAGTCTTCAGGATGACGTTGTTGCGCAGGTGATACTCGATGGTCATGTCGGCCATGGAGATGGTCAGACCGGAGAGCTTGGTGTCGAAACGGCCCTGGATGTAGCAGCCGCTGACCAGAGTGGCGGTGACGCCGTTCTCGAAGGTCATGACGACGGTGGAGTGGTCATCGGTGTCGTACTCGGGCTTCGCATCGACGCCAGGCACGATCATGCCGGTAGTGTTGGTCGCGTACAGGGTCTTGGGCTCGCCATACAGCCAGCGCAGGTTGTCCAGAATGTGGATGTTCTGCTCAAGCAGCTGGCCGCCGCAGGTGGACTTCTTCTGCCACCACCACACGCCGGGGATGCCGCCGATCCAAGCGCCCCAAACAAGGCCGCCGGCCTTGTGGTTCGGGATCTCAGCCTTCATGATGTCCATCAGGTCGAGATAACGATCCTGGAAGCCAACAGCGGTGATCAGGCCCTTGGCCTCGACCTTGTCAGCGATTTCCTTGCCCAGGTCCATATCCATGGTCATCGGCTTTTCGATCCGGAACGGGATGCCCATATCAACTGCCGGCAGTTCGGTAGTACGGTCATGGGCGCAGGGATCGATGGCGATCCAGATCGCATCGAGGGTTTCCTTATTTTCATGGGCATAGAACTCGTTGTGATCCTTGTAGCAGCGGCTGTCGTCCAGACCATAGCGGGCCTGGGTAGCGAGCCTGCGCTCTTCGACGGGTTCGGCAATAGCCACAACCTGAACGTCGTCCATGCGCTCAAAAGCCTTCATGTGGGCACCGGTCATGCGTCCGCCGCAACCAATAAGACCAACGCGGAATTTGCTCATAATGCATACCCCTTTCAAATGCCAAAAGAAAATGCGAATTTATGTTATGCCGACGGTTTCCCGCCGGCATAATAACAACGGGAATGGTTTACCTTAGAACAGCTCAGGCAGCTCCAGCTTGATTTCGTGGCCCAGTTCGGCGGACTTGCAGATACCATCGATGATGGCCTGGTTGTAGAAGATCTGGCTGGTCGGAACCGGCGCGGGCTGGTTGTACTTGATCGCGTCGACGAAGGAGCGGATCTTCTTGTCGAAGAGGCCGGCCTTGCCCTTGGCGGCGATGATCGGGATCTCGGTCTGGACGCGTTCGCCGGCCAGATCGGTGTACAGAGTCATGGGGCCGCCAACGGTGCCGTTCCAGCACTCAGTGGACGGAATGCGCAGAGCGCCCTTCTTGCCCAGGATGACGGTGTCGCCAGGGGTGTCGAGGTGCATCGCCCAGGAAATACGGAAGTCCAGGATGATGCCGCCTTCGAGACGGATGAACGCAGCGGCGAAGTCGTCAACGCCGAAGCGGGCAGCGTTTTCTTCAGCAGTGTGGAAACGGTCCGGAGTAGCATATTCCGGATTGGTGCCGAAGAAGTCGGACTTGTAGCCGGTAACGGTCAGCGGCTTCGGATAGTTGATGGCATTCAGAACCATATCGAGGCAGTAGCAGCCGAT
>JAFQGN010000264.1 GCA_017398245.1 Clostridia bacterium
CCGAGCTGTTCCCTTTCTGATTTTGAATGAAGCGGGAACCTCTTTTCTTTGGGAAAATAAAAGTGGTTCCCGCACCCTCCAGAAAAGAAACCGATTTGGGAAAGAGAAATGCCGGTTTGAAGTGGCGATGGCGAATGCTTATTGCTGCGTAAGAAGTAGTCTTATTTGGAAAAAAGGGGTTCCCAAACCCTCCCCGAAAAGAAACCGATATGGGGCGGGGGGAATTCCAACAAGCCCTTCGAAAGGAATCATTTTGCGTCCTTTCGAAGGGCATATTGGTTTTGACAGGATTACGAACCCTGCCCTAATAGATTTCTTTGGGAAGGGCGCGGGAGGGGTCTTTCTTTTTCCAAAGAAAGACCCCTCCCGCATAATTATGTACTTGTTACTCTGCAGTGGAGGCCCGCTCGGAGCGGGAGAACAGGAGCATCATCAGCGCACCCGCAGCAAAGGCGGCAAGGCCGAACACGAACGGGAGCTTGGCATGGATCTCGTAAATGAACCCGGCCAGCGCGGAGCCGAATATACTGCCGAAGGATTTTACCGCGTTGAACGAGCCCATGACGAGGTTGCTGTCCGCCCCGCGGCCGAGCGAGGCCACTTTATCCTGCGCAAGCGGCAGAGAAATGAAATAGAACGCGAAGAAGACGACGTTGACCGCGATGAAGGGGACCATGGTGTTGAAGGCGATCACGCCCACCATGGCCACGGCGCAGACGCTCATCACGCCCACCATGTAGGGAGAGGTGTTTTTGCGGCGCAGGATCCACATGCACAGCGTGCCGTTTGCGATGAGCGAAATCACGCCCAAAGCGGCCTTGATCACACCGTTGTAGCCCGAGGAGAGGCCGAACTGATCGCGCAGGTAATAATTGAAGCACTGCTCAAAGGCGATATAGCCCAGGTTCGCAAGCCCGAAGGAGAGGAACAGAAAGGCCATGGTCTTGTTCATGAAGCGGCGGCACTGCATGATGGCGGAAAACGGGTTGCACTCGCGAACGAGCGCCTTGCCCGAAAGCTGCCTGAGATCGGCCTGCCGGTCGTCCTTGCAGAAGAAGAAATGCAGGATGGAGGTAACGACGAGCGTGGCTACCTGCAGCCATACGGAATAATAGACGTTCACCTCGCCCACCATGCCGCCGATGAAATAACCGAAGGAGGAGGATACGGCTGTGGCCGTGGCGTTGATGGCAAGGTTTCGGCCACGGTTTTCATCGGTGGATCGGTTCACGGTATAGGTGATGAACACCACATAGGAGCCGCCGCAGAAAATGCCGGCGAACATGCGCGCGAGAAGGAATTGCGTCTGCGTCTGCGCAAGGCCGAAGAACACCTGCCCAAGCGCGTAGCCCAGCCCGCAGATGAGCATGGCCGTTTTGCTGGAAATGTAGCCCGCGATTTTTCCCCAGAAGGGGGAAAAGAGGAAATTGAAGGCCATCATGGCCGCGAGCGCAAGACCGAACATATAATCGTTCAGGTTCAGATTGACGATGATCGTCGGCGTGACGGGGTGCACGAAGTTTGCCGCCATGTTGAACACGAACATGACGACGAAGAAGAAAAACAGGTCGCTGCTCTTTTGTTTCACGTTTTTTCTCCTGTATGCGTGTATTTGGGGATCGTGCTTTCATCTTATCAGAGCTGTGCGGCGCAGTCAACGGGCCGGGGATATACGCGGTGTAAAATGCACGGTTTGGCGCGGTTTTTATGGCGCGGCGTGTGTTCCATGCAGGGAGACGCGTTTTTGACGCGGCGGGCATATGCACAAATTCGAAGTTATGGTACAATGCAAGCAGACGATTTGGATTTGCGAGGTGCTCTGCATTGAACCGATACGATGATCCGGTGTTTTTCGACGCCTATGCGCGGATGTCGCGCAGCGTGCACGGGCTGGAGGGCGCGGGGGAATGGCCGCAGATGAAAGCGCTGTTTCCCGATGTGGCCGGAAAAGACGTGCTGGACCTTGGCTGCGGCTACGGCTGGCATTGCCTGTATGCGGCGCAGAGGGGCGCGGCCCGCGTTCTTGGCATCGACCAGAGCGAGCGGATGATCGCGCAGGCCAAAAAGCGGAACGCGCACGAGCGCATCGAGTACCGGGTGTGCGACCTTCAGGAGTTTGAGTATCCTGCCGGGGCGTTCGATGCGGTGATCTCGAATCTGGCGCTGCATTATATAGAAGATATCGACGCGGTCTATCGCTGCGTGCAGCGCACGCTGCGCCCCGGCGGCGTGTTCTTGATGAACATAGAGCACCCGGTGTTTACGGCGGGCGTGGGGCAGGAGTTTTCTGTCGACGGCACATGGCCCGTGACCGATTACTATATGCCCGGCCCGCGGCAGACGGTGTTTCTGGGCCACGGCGTGGAAAAGCAGCACCATACCCTCACGCAGATCTTGATGGGGCTGATCCGCGCGGGGATGCGGATCGAGGCCGTGGAAGAGGCGATGCCGCCCGTAAGCTGGCGCGCGCAGATGCCCGGGGAGATGAAAAGGCCGATGATGCTGCTGGTAAAAGCGATAAAGGAGAGAGAATAATGGGCAATGAAAAAGTGTTCGCGATGCCGTTTGCAAAGGTGTTCCCGCTGTTGATCGCCAAGGCGGAGAAAAAGGGCCGCACGCGCGAGGAAGTGTTCGAAGTGACCGAGTGGCTGACCGGCTATACGGCGGAGGACCTTGAAAGAATGCTGGTGGACAGCGTTCCATACGGCGCGTTTTTTGAACAGGCGCCCTGCCTGAACGAGAATCGGCGCAAGATCACCGGCTCGGTATGCGGGGTGAAGCTGGATTCGATCGAGGACCCGCTGATGCTGGAGGTGCGCTATCTGGACAAGCTGGTGGACGAGCTGGCTAAGGGAAAGGCGATGGAGAAGATCCTGCGCAAGTGAATATGGGCGGATGCGCCGAACGAAGAGCCCTGCGGAGAATATCCGCAGGGCTTTTCCTGTATCTTCAGGGGGGAGGGGCGCTTTTGGCAGGAGGCGCGGAACCGATTGGCTGGGGCGGATGAGGCAGTTTTGCAGAGCGAGATATTGTCTGCAGTATAAAGCCCGATGCGCGTTGGATGCGATCTTTTTCGCAGCGGGGCAGCGCGAAGAAGATGGAACCGCTGCGGCTGTATGGCGGACGGTCTTGGCTTCGGAGGGGGCAACTGGGCCGTCTGCAGCGGGTTCTGAGGCATAAAGGCGGAAAGGTATGGCTCAAAAAAGGAGAAATGTGAAAAAACACGATGAAATTTGTAAACAAAATGTGTAGACAAATGTTTGGCGGTATGTTATAATCCCGTCAGGCTATGTTTGGTGATGCGGCGCATAATTATTACGGGGCTGTGTAGTGAACGGCTGTTTTGCACCGGGCCCGGCAGTCGCGCCTGCTGTATCGCCAGATTGAAAATGCGGAGCGATCCGCAGAGGCAGAACCGGCGCTCCATAGGGCGCGTTGGTTTTTGCGATGTGTGTGGCCATTAAAGTGATAGGGGAGTGCAGGGATAATGAAGAAAGCACTTGCGGCAACCGCCAGCCATTCTTCCGTTAAGAAGGCCGGATTGTTTACCCGCCTCAAGGACCAGTGGGATCTCCAGCTGCTGGCCATTGTCGGCGTCATTCTGATCCTCATCTTCAGCTATCTGCCCATGTACGGCCTGATCATGTCGTTTCAGGAATACCGCATGGGCGATTTCCCGGGCATGAGCGAATGGGTGGGCCTGAAGCAGTTCCGATATCTGCTCAAGGACCCGAGCCTGTTCACCGCCGTGCGCAACACGCTCGTGATCAGCGCGCTGAAGCTGACCATCGGCTTTGTCTGCCCGATCATCTTCGCTATTTTCCTCAACGAGATCACCAAGCCGGGCTTGAAGAAGACCATTCAGACGGTTTCTTACCTGCCGCACTTTATCTCGTGGACGGTTTGCGCCATGCTGATGATGGACTTCCTGTCTATCGATAACGGCGCTGTGAATGAATTCCTGATGAAAATGCATATCGTTGAAAAGCCCATTCCGTTCTTCCAGAGCTCGAAGTACTTCTGGGGCATGGCGCTGTTCACCGATATTTGGAAGGAACTGGGCTGGAACTCCATTATCTACATTTCGGCCATGGCCGGCGTAGACACGGAAATGTACGAAGCGGCGGACATCGACGGCGCGACCAGACTGCAGAAGATCTGGTACATCACCGTCATGTCGATCAAGCCGACGATCATCCTCCTCTTTATCATGAACGTGGGCGGCATTCTGAACACCAACTTCGACCAGATCATGATGCTGACCAAGAACATGGGCAACGCCATGCTCAAGGAAACGGCAGACGTTATCGACACCTACATCTATCGCTACGGTCTGGGACAGTTCCGCGTTTCCTTCGCAACTGCGGCGGGCCTGGTCAAAGCGGTCATCAACTTCGCCCTGCTGATCACTGCGAATAAGATTGCAGATGTCGCCGGCGAAAATGCACTGTTCTGATTGCGGCAGTCGTCCTGAGTATAGCGGAAAGAGAGGGTATATTCATGAAAGCTACTAAGACATCGAATAAAATAAAGCCCAAGAAGGTCGTCAGCGATTATGTGCTGGATATCCTTCTGGTCGTTATCATGGTGTTTGTTTTTGTCGCCACGCTGTATCCTTTCCTGAACTCCCTGGCGATTTCTCTGAACGAAGCGAACGATACCATCCTTGGCGGCATCACGGTGTTCCCGAGGAAGTTCACTTTGGAAAACTATAGGAACATTATGAAGAACCCCACCATCTGGAAGGCGTACGGCATCACCTTTGCCCGCACGATCATCGGCACGTTCGGCGGCCTGCTCGTTACCGGCTCGCTGGCCTTTGCCCTTTCCAGAAAGGGTCTGATCGGACGCAGGTTCTACACAATGCTTTGTCTGGTTCCCATGTACTTTGGCGGCGGCCTGATCCCCACCTATTTCCTGATCAAAGAACTGGGCCTGACGAACCACTTCCTGGTCTACATCATCCCGTTCCTGGTCAACATTTGGAACATGATCCTCATGCGCAGCTATTTCCAGTCTGTGCCGGACGCGCTGGAGGAATCGGCCAGGATCGACGGCGCCAGCTATTTCACGGTCCTGTTCAAGATTTACTGGCCCGTTTCCACGCCGATCATCGCTACAATTTCGCTCTACTTCGCCGTGCAGCACTGGAACGACTGGTACACGACCTTTGTCTATATCCGCAATTCGGATCTGCGCCCGATGACGAACGTTCTGCTCTCTATCATTAACGAAGCGAAGTTTGCCGAGCAGATGGCGAGCCTGGGCGTTACCGATATCGGCAACGCCATGCGCGGCAAGGTTACCAACGTGCGCTCGATCACGATGGCGACCATGATCGTCTCCATCCTGCCCATCATCATCATCTATCCCTTCCTGCAGCACTTCTTCATCAAGGGCATCATGATCGGCTCCATCAAGGGCTAAGCGCTGCACACCAATTTTGATTCATATGTGCCGGGCAGAAATGTGCGGCCATTATGGATAAACTATGCCGAAATCGGCAAATTTAGTTAGGAGGACAGACCATGAACAAGAGGTTGACCGCACTGTTGCTGGCAGCAGTTATGATCCTCTGCTGCGGCGCTGCATTCGCGTCCGAAGGACCGGATGACACCACGAACCCCGAGCATTTCACCGTGTACTACAACTATTCCTCCTGGAACAACGTCTGGGGCGCTGACGAATATTCTGCGTTCCTGAGCGAAAAGTTCAACGTGACCATGGACTGGATCGCCGGTGAAAACGATCCCGACGCGAAGCTGAACCTGATGATGTCCACTGGCGACATGCCCGATATGGTCATCACCGAGCGCGGCGCTGTGCACAACAAGGTTGCGCGCGCTGGCTTCCTCGTAGATCTGGAAACCCTGATGTATGACGGCTGCTCCTTCGCCACCGACATCCCCGCCAGCGTTCGTGAAATGCTGAAGGTTGACGGCGTCCTGTACGGCATGCCGAACTGGGCCCGCTCCGGCGCCACCGGCGGCAACTATCAGTGGATGCTCAACTCCCAGCTGTACGATGCGATCGGCGCTGAGAACGTCGACGTTTCCACTCTGGAAGGCCTGCATGATTTCGCGGTTGCTGTTAAGGATGCCAACCTGACCTCCTATAACGGCGCTTCCGTCTATCCCTTCCTGTTCACCAACACCGATAACGGCTACTATTGCTACTTCCCGATCTTCCGCGCCCTGGGCGGCCGCGATGTGATCGACACCTATTGGACTCAGGAAGATGGCGTTATCGAATTCGGCGTTGACAACGACAAGTTCGTTGAAGCTCTGAAGATCGCCAACACCTGGTACAAGGAAGGCCTGTTCACCGCTGAAGCGTTCTCCGATGACCAGCATCAGTTCCTCGAGAAGCTGACCAATGGCCGCGGCGCTCTGGTGTGGTACGACTATTCTCAGGACAACACCAACAACTTCCGCAGGATCACCCTCGAACAGTCCGGCGGCGAGTCTGACTGGCTCGTGGTTGGCTATGACATCGGTGAAGAAGATCAGCAGTTCCCGGGCGCCAATGGCACCACTGTTACCTACGGTGACAGCGCCGGCGGTATCGGCTGGAACGTCAACTGCATCACCACCAGCTGCCCGAACCCGCAGCGCATGTTTGACGTGTTCTCCTACATGCTGACTCCCGAAGGATCCCTCTTCATGCAGTATGGCCCGGTCGGCGGCACCATGCTGGAGTCTGTTGACTACAGCGGCTCCCTGCCGATGCCCGTCCTGAAGAAGGACATCGCTTCCTTCTCCTCCGAAGAAACTACCGCTGCTGGCGCTTGGCTGTGGTCTCAGCCCGCTCAGTCTGACTACGTCGACGGCATCAAGTTCGCTCTGAACGATACCCTGCCGGCGGAGCAGCAGGACTGGGTTGTTACCCGTCAGGCTCACCTGAGCTCCTACAACCTCGACGATCTGCACATTGGCCAGAAGTTCATGACCGACCAGCTGACCGGTATCACCGGTGAGATCGATCCTCAGGACGATCTGGGCATCTGCGTCAAGACCATCGAAGACCGCTGCAAGGAGCAGCTGCCGAAGATCATCATGGCTGAAACCGAAGAAGAGTTCAACAGCATGGTGCAGGATCTGTCCGATTTCGCCAAGGCCAACCGCGTTGAAGAGATCAACGTCATCTGGCAGGCCAAGTTCGACAGCAACGTTGCTACCCAGGGCTTCGATGCTTACAGCGCTGAGTATGACGTCTATCAGCTGAACAAGTAATTTCGGCTTAACGTACAAACTGTATAACCGAAAAAAGGGCCGGTTGCCTTTGGGCAGCCGGCCCTTTTTGGTCAACTGTAAGGGTTTGCCGCAGAAGAAATGAATGCGACACGCTCTTAATTTTCGATTATAGCACGCTTTTTGCTTTTAGATGTGTTCACGCGAACCGCCTGACAGTGGGCGAATGGCTGGACGAATGGTGGATCGTATATTGTCTGCCTTCGAAGAAGAATTCGACCTGCACGGGATACGAGAACGAGATCAATCTGCATCTCAAGCCCTATGTCGGCAGGTATCTCCTGCAGGAATTGAAAGCGCAGCATGTACAGGCGGCGGTCAATGCGCTGATCAGGGAAGGGAAAGCGCCGTCCACCATACGAAAGGCCTACACCATCCTGCATGCTGCCTTAGACCGCGCGGTGATCAACCAGATGCTTCTGCACAATCCCAGTCAGCATACGATCCTGCCCAAGATGGAACAGCAGGACATCCGCTTTTTTACCCTCGATGAGCAACGGCGGTTTATAGATGCTCTGCCGGACAGCACCGCCGGACGAGCGCTGTTCTTTATTCTGGGGACGGGCATCCGCGCCGCCGAACTCACGGGGCTTCGCTGGTCCGATATCCGCGGGAACAGCTTCCGGGTCAGCCAGACGATCCGCCGGAACCGCAACTACAAGGAAGGCGCGGAACACAGAACTTTCCTCGAATCCAGCAGTCCCAAGACAAAAGTCGGACGGCGGACTATTCCAATTTCGCCGAAGATGCAGCAGCTGCTTGCCAGGCACCGCAAGATCCAGATGCAGACACGTATGGCAAAAGGAGCGGAATGGAACGCGAACGACTTGGTTTTCTGCTCAGAAATCGGGACGCCGTATGAAGGCCGGAATCTGACACGGGTACTGCACAGGACTCTGGAAAAGGCGGGACTGGAGATCATGGGAGTGCACGCACTCCGGCACACTTTCGCCACCAGAGCGATCGAATCGGGAATGGACGTGCGCATGCTGTCAGAGATTCTCGGCCATGCGAAAGTTTCGCTTACACTTCAGTTGTACGCTCATTCCAGCATGGAAACGAAGATAAAAGCGATGGACGGGATGGACGCATTCCTTTGATTTTTATTGGCTTTCGGGGCAATAATTGCGGTACAAATTGCGGTACGGCGAAGGGCGGGGTGTAAATTCATCATTTCCTTTACTGTCAACTTGCAGAAGCTGCCCCCAAAACAAAGAAAAACCAGTCAAAACTGACTGGTTTTGTGGTGGAGCATAGGGGAGTCGAACCCCTGACCTCTACAATGCGAATGTAGCGCGCTACCAACTGTGCTAATGCCCCATATGCAGTTTAGAAGCGATTTCGCCTCAACAGCAGATAGTATAGCACTATTTGGTCCAAAACGCAATAGGGTTTGAAAAAGTTTTCGGAAAAACAATATGCGGCATGCAGTTGCTGCCAAGCCGGAGAAAAGAACTCCCCCGCAGTGTTTTCTGCGGGGGAGTGTTCGCTTAAGAAGCCTTAAGCTGTTCGTACAGATCCGCGATCAGCGTGAAGGTCTCCTGGGTGATGATGCCCAGATCAGCCGGATCGAGCACAAGCATCAGATCCGGATTGGACTGCTGCAGCAGCTGCACAGCGGCCATGGTCTGCGCATCGTACACGCCGGTGGGCTCATAATCCAGTGCGAAGAACTCGGTTCCGAACTTCTGGTCGGACATCTTCAGCACCTTCTGGATCCACAGCGTGCTTTCCTGCGGGGTCTTCTGCGCCTGATCCGGGTAGGCCTGCGCGAAGAGCTCCGGCAGCAGGTTCACCTGTTCGTCGGTGATGACCTGCTCGGGCACATCGGGCACGGGCGCCGGGGTCGGCTGCTCGGGTTCGGGGGTGATGACCGGCTCGGGCGTCGGTTCCGGCGAGACGGTGTTCATCACATAGATCACGCGGAACTCATACAGAGTGTTCTGATCGCTGAAGCTCATGGTCATGCGATTGTGCTCGCTGGCCGGGTCGAAGACATAGCCCTCGATGGCGGAAGCGGGCGCGTCGATAGTCAGCGTGGTCTCTTCCGTGCCGAGGATGTCGCCCTCGATCGCGCGGTCATAGCCGCTGTTGAGCACGCCGTCGACCGCGGTGAAGTAGTACTGGTTCACGCGGTAAGCGTACATCGGAACCGGCGTCGGCTCGGGAGTGGGTTCCGGCGAGAATGTGTTCATCACATAGATCACGCGGAACTCATACAGAGTGTTCTGATCGCTGAAGCTCATGGTCATGCGGTTGTGCTCGCTGGCCGGGTCGAAGACATAGCTCTCGAAGGCGGAAG
>JAFQGN010000265.1 GCA_017398245.1 Clostridia bacterium
AAAAGAAGCCTGTTGGGAAGAAAAGCAATACTTCTATTGGATGAAACAAGCCCCGCAGAAGGAAATCTTGCATCCTTTCGCGGGGCTTAATGTTTTGTATAGAAAAGAATTGCGGCCCAAATGGTTTCTTTTCGGGAGGGTCCGGGAACCCCTTTTCTTTTTCAAAAGAAAAGGGGGTTCCCGGCGTTCCTCTCGAAAGTCTCAGGCTCCCCCGAGGCGGAAGACGACGCCCACAAGCGCGGCGATGCCGATAAAGGCGACGGGATGGAGCTTTTTGAGGGGCTTTACGTAGTTCGTGCAAACAAACAGCGCCGCTGCAAGCAAAATCGCGCGCCAGTCCAGAAGATCGGCCACGGAACCGCTAAGGCGGAACGCGTCCACATGCACAAGGCAGATCATCACAACGCCGAGACCGGCCGAGGCGATCAGTCCGGCGGAAGCGGGCCGCAGGGCATAGAACGCGGCGTTCACATATTTATTGGTGCGGAACGCCTTGAGAAAGCCCGCGATGATGCAGATGACAGTCAGAGAAGGCAAGGCCAGGCCGAGCGTAGCCACGACCGCGCCGGAAACGCCGTGCAGGGTGAAGCCTGCGTAGGTGGCCATATTCACGCCGATAGGGCCGGGAGTGGATTCGGACACGGCGATCATATCGGCCAGCTGCGCATAGGTGAACCAGCCGTACTTATCGGAAAGGTTGTACAGGAAAGGCAGCGTGGCCATGCCGCCGCCCACGGCGAAAAGGCCCACCTTGAAGTATTCCCAGAACAGAGTGAGCAGAAGCATTTACTTTGCCGCCTCCTTTTTTGCGCCCAATACCTTCAGCGCGATGCCCGCAGCGGCGGCCAGCACGACAAAGAGCACGGGGGTGATATCGGTAAAGAAGCCAAAGAGGAACACGAGCAGGAAGATGACGAGCGTGGCCTTGTCCACAACGGCCTTTTTCCACAGCTTGACCACGGCGTTGGCAATGAGCACGCATACGCACACGCGGATGCCCGCGAACGCGTTTTTTACAACGGCATATTCCGCAAAATTGGCAAGGCAGGCCGCGATGACGGAAATGATGACGATGCTGGGCAGAACGATTCCTACCGTGGCGAAGATCGCGCCGAGAACGCCGCGCAGCTTCATGCCCACAAAGGTAGCGGTGTTCACCGCAATGATGCCCGGCGTGCACTGGCCGATGGCGAAATAATCCATAATCTCTTCATCCGTGACCCAGCCGCGCTTTTCCACCAGCTCGCGCTGAAGGATGGGCAGCATGGCATAGCCGCCGCCGAACGTGACCGCGCCGATCTTGGCAAAGACCGCAAGCAGATCGATGAGCTCCCGCATAGATGGCACCTCCGAAAAATATGCAATGGGTTTGCTAAACAGGATACATGCTTTTGGAAAAACAGGCAACGCATTTTGTATGAAGAATATCGGCAAATGCAAGCCTTTTGCCGCGCGGCGGAATTGACGGTGCGGGGGAACCGTTGTATAATTTTACACGGATTCAAAGGTGCGAAACGCGCCTTATATTTTGTATACAAGGGGAGGATTATCCCATGGCAAGGATAGATAGACTTCCGGCGCTGCCGCTGATCGCCAACGACCCGTATTTTTCCATCTGGATGCCCGCCGACAAGCTGACCGACGACGATTGCCACCATTGGGCCGGCGCAGTGAAGCCTATTTACGGCACGGCTGTGATCGACGGCGTGCAGTACCGTTTCCTCGGCACGGGCGAGGCCCCCGCGATGGAGACCGTGGGCCAGTATGTGACCCCGACCGCCACCGTGGCCGAAATGCTGGCCGGCGGCGTGGAGCTGAGCGTGCGCTTTACCACCCCCGCGCTGCCCGAAGATCTCAACACCCTCTCCGCTCCGGTCACGCTGATCGATTTTGCCCTCAGCTCCGCCGACGGAAAGGCGCACGAAGTGTCCCTCAAGCTGCTGGCGACCGACGCGCTGGCCTACGACGGCGACGAAAAGCCCGAAATGTTCAAGGACGGCTATGTTAGCGGCGGCCTGAACATGGTCTTTGCCGGCCAGCTGGTGCAAAAGCCGCTTTCCAACTGCGCCGATCATATCACCATCGATTGGGGATATCTGTATCTGGCGGCGGAAGGCGAAGTGGCCATCGAAGAAAACGGCCTGAGCTATTCCTGGCAGGGCGAAGTTCCCGCCCGCGGCATCGTGCGCAATAACTGCTATATTGCCTACGACGATATCGCCTCCATCAATTATTTCGGCAGCCTCTGCAAGGCATGGCACGCGCGCCACGGCGAGACCGTGCCCGAGGCCATCATCCGCTTCCATAAGAACCACGATAAGCTGATCCACGACTGCGATATTCTGGATGCGTCCGTCGTGGAAGAGGCCGAAAAGATCGGCGGGGCGGACTATGCGGTGATTGCCGCCGCGGCCTGGAGGCATACCTTCGCCGCGCATAAGCTCATCGCCACGCCCGAGGGCGACATGGCCTTCCTCTCCAAGGAAAACGATTCCAACGGCTGCATCGGCACGGTCGACGTCAGCTATCCCTCCATCCCGCTGTTCCTGCGCTTCTGCCCGGAGCTGGTCAACGCCATGTGCCGCCCGGTGCTGCAGTTTGCCTCCATGCCGGTTTGGGAATTTGATTTTGCTCCGCACGATGTCGGCCGCTACCCCTATGCCACCGGCCAGGTCTACGCCTATAAGGGCCGCAGACGCGATATCCGCAACTATACCTTTGCCCCGCTCTATCTCTACCCGGCGGGAACGGACGTGTTCGATTTCACCAAGCAGATGCCCGTTGAGGAATGCGGCAACATGCTGGTGATGATGTACGCCGCCGTGCATTATGGCGCGAGCGACGAGCTGATCCAGCAGTATGGCGACCTCATGGAAAAATGGGTGCGCTATCTGGAAGAATTCGGCGAGGACCCGGGCGAACAGCTTTGTACCGACGACTTCGCCGGCCATCTTGCGCGCAATGTGAACCTCTCCGCCAAGGCCGTGGTGGGCATCGCCTGCTACGCGCGCATTCTGGAACTGCTCGGCGAGGGCGAAGAGTCCGCGCAGTGGGCCGGAAAGGCCAAAAAGCTGGCTGCCAGCTGGCTCGAGCGCGCCAGGACCGAAGAGGCCACCGCGCTCACCTTTGATGGACAGGGCTGGAGCATGAAGTACAACCTCGTGTGGGATCTCGTGTTCGATCTGGGCCTTCTGCCCAAGGAGTTCTATGCCCACGAGACGAAGAGCTATATCGGCCGCATGAACGAATACGGCCTGCCGCTGGACAGCCGCAAGACCTACACCAAGAGCGACTGGATCCTCTGGAGCGCTTCCATGGCGCAGGACGAGGAGACCTTCCGCGCCATCATCGCGCCCATCGTGCATTATCTGCGTAATACCGAGACCCGCGTGCCCTTCTCCGATTGGTACGATACCGTGACCGGCCGCTACGAGCATTTCATCGCCCGCAGCGTGCAGGGCGGCCTGTACATGCCCTATCTGGCGTTCGCAAAATAATGGAATGATCTCGCATTCGGAGGGAGCCTTTGCGCTCCCTTCGGCATTTTGATGATACGGAGGCGTTTTTCATGCTGAAACAGGCGGCGTTTATCGCGAAGAATACAATGCTCAAGGGCGCGCTGCACTGCCATACCACCCGTTCCGACGGAAAGGGCGACCCGGCAGACGTCATGCGCATGCACAAGGAGCATGGCTACGATTTTATCGCCATTACCGACCATCGCTTCTATAATTATCAGTCCTTCGCGCCGGAGACGGGGCTGACCGTCATCCCCGGCATGGAAATGGACGGCAACCTGCCCGGCCCGGGCATCCATTGCTTCCACGAAGTGTGCATCGGCCCGGAAAAGGATAAGGGCAACGGCTTTGAACAGGACCAGCGCTTCGACAGCGTAAAGGTGACCTGTCAGGAGGAATTCCAGCCCACGCTGGATACCATGCACGAAAACGGCAATCTGACCATCTACTGCCACCCGCAGTGGTCGAACACGCCCGCGCATGAGTTCGAAAAGCTCAAGGGCAATATCGCCATGGAGATCTGGAACAGCGGCTGCGTGATCGAGGACGATATCGATTACGACAACGGCTTTGTCTGGGACGAGCTTCTGGTCAAGGGCGTGAAGCTCTGGGCGGTCGCCACGGACGACGGCCATGCGATGAACCAGCACTGCTGCGGCTGGGTCATGGTGAACGCGAAAAACGATGTCGATTCCATCCTGCAGGCGCTCAAGGACGGCGCGTTCTACGCCTCCACCGGCCCGGAGATAACCGATTTCCGCATCGAAAACGGCAAGGCGATCGTGGAATGCTCCGAGTGCGAGCATATTACCTTCTATTTCGGCATGCGCCCCGGCGGCATGACCCGCGCCGAGGAGGGCGGCAGCGTGACGAGGGCCGAGCGCGCTATCGCGCCCGGCATGCCCTATGTGCGCGCCAGCGTTGTGGATAAGCAGGGCCGCCGCGCATGGACGAACCCCATCTTCATGGACAGGAATTATTGAGCAAAGCGGGCGTTTCCCGCAAAACAAAAGGAATGCGGCAAAACAGCCGCGCGGAAGGGGAAAATTCAAATGGTACAGCTGTTCCTTGGCGGGACGGTCTACGCGGGCGAGGGCGCGTTTTGCGAGGCCTTTGCCGTAGAAAACGGAAAATTCATCGCGGCGGGCAGCGCGGCGGAGCTTGCGCAGGCGTATCCGCAGGCGGAGAAGGTCGATCTGCGCGGCACGTTCGCCTGTCCCGGCTTTCACGATTCGCATATGCATATGCTCGGTCTTGGCGCGCTGCTGAGCATCGTCGATCTTTCCAAGCACACCACGAGCCTCGCCGGCGTGCTTTCGGCCATGCAGGCGGGCCTCGCCTCGGTTTATGGAGACGACTGGCTCCTCGGCCGCGGCTGGAACGACGATTATTTTCAGGATGAAAAGCGATTCCCGACCAAGCACGATCTGGACATGATCAGCGTCGATGTGCCCATCCAGATCACCCGCGCCTGCGGTCATGTGTGTACGGTGAACTCCAGGGCGCTCAAGCTGGCCGGCATTACCAAAGACACGCCCGATCCGGACGGCGGCGCGATCGACCGTGATGCAAACGGCGAGCCCACAGGCGTTCTGCGCGAAAATGCGATCGAACTCGTCTCCGCCGTGCAGCCGCTGCCGGATTATAAAAAGGTGAAAATGTTTCTTGCCAAGGCGGCGAAGGAGCTGAACAAGCTGGGCATCACCGCCGTGCAGTCCGACGATTTCTGCACCTTTTCCGCCCTCGCGTTCGAGGCGGTCCTGCGCGCGTATTCCGAAATGGAGAGTGAAGGCAGCCTGACTGTGCGCGTGTACGAGCAGGCGAACCTGCCCACCATCGACCATCTGGAAAAATTCCTCGCCACCGGCCTTCGCACAGGCGCGGGCTGCGATCGGTTCCGCATCGGCCCGGTAAAGCTTCTGGCTGACGGCTCCCTCGGCGCGCACACGGCGGCTCTTGCCAAGCCCTATGCCGATCAGCCGGAAACGGCGGGCATTCCCATCTATACCCAGCACAGGCTGGACAGCATCATCGGCCTTGCGCACGAAAACGGCATGCAGATAGCCGTGCATGCCATCGGCGACGCGGCGATGGACCAGGTCCTCAACGCGGTAGAAAAGGCGCAGGCCAAGAATCCGCGGCCGGACGCTCGCCACGGCATCGTGCACGCGCAGATCACGCGGCCCGATCAGCTCGAGCGCATGGAAAAGATGGGCATGCACACCTATGTGCAGCCGATCTTCCTCGATTATGATACCCGCATCGTGGAACCCCGCGTGGGCAAGGAGCTTGCGGCTTCCTCCTATGCGTTCGGCACGCTGTTCCATACCTGCCGCGCGTCCTTTGGTTCGGACTGCCCGGTGGAGGGCGCGAACCCGCTGCGCGGCATCCAGTGCGCGGTGACCCGCGCGCCCATCAACGCGCCGCATATGCAGTACAGGCCTGAAGAGGCTCTGAGCGTTGCGCAGGCGATCGACGGCTTCACGAGCCATAGCGCGTATTCCTGCTTTGCCGAAGACAAAATGGGCAGGATCGCGCCCGGCATGGTCGCCGATTTTGTGGTGCT
>JAFQGN010000266.1 GCA_017398245.1 Clostridia bacterium
GACGGGCATTGCGAATGGGCGGACGCCGAGGACGTGAAGCTGGACCACTGGCCGGACGGCGAAAAATCCCGCGCACAGTATCTGCCGCTGCTGGAGCTGGCCGTGCGCGAGGACCCGACGAACGACCGCAACATGCATTATCTCGGCCGCGAATATATGTTCCGGGGGGAATACGAAAAGGCGATCGACACGCTCAAACGGCACCTTGAGCTGCCCGGCGCGCTCTGGAAGGACGAACGCTGCGCCTCGATGCGTTTTATCGCACGCTGCTGCGCTGCCCTTGGACAGGGGGAGGAGAGCGAACGCTGGTGCATGCGCGCCGCAGCCGAGGCCCCGCATCTGCGCGAACCCTGGCTGGACTGGGCAAGGCACGCCTACGTGCAGGAGGATTGGCCCGCCGTGCTGTTTTGCTGCACAAGGGCGCTGGCGATCGCCGAACGCCCGCGCAGCTATATCAGCGAGCCGGAATCCTGGGGAGAGATGCCGCACGACCTGTGCTGCATCGCCAATTTCCGCCTTGGCCGCATCGAAGCGGCTTTGCAGCAGGCAAGGTTCGCCGAGCAGCTCGCCCCGCAGGTGGAACGCATTCGCCAGAACCGCATCGTGCTGGAGGAGATGGCGGGGCAGGGGGTTGACAGCGGCGCGCCGGATATGGTACCCTGAATCATACGCGATTGGCAGAAGCCGGTCATCCTTTCTGGTTTGTTTTTGCGCAATAGCTGTGCCATGAAGGCATCTGCACGCCGGTATGGGGCGTGTTCACTTCATGGCATATTTTTATGCCAAATACAAGCGACGGAGGAAAGAAAAATGAATCAAAACCGTGAAATGATCCGCAAAATGGTGTTTTCTGCCCTGTTCCTCGCCCTTGGCCTGCTGCTGCCGTTTCTGACCGGGCAGATCCCGCAGATCGGCTCCAAGCTCAGCCCCATGCATATCCCGGTGCTGCTGTGCGGCTTTGTGTGCGGCTGGAAATGGGGGCTGATGGTCGGCGCGGTGGTGCCGATTCTGCGCTCGGTGCTCTTTGGCATGCCGCCGATGATGCCCACCGCCGCTGCGATGGCCTTTGAACTGGCGGCCTACGGCGTGGCCGCGGGCGTTCTGTACAAGCTGCTGCCCAAGAAGGCTGTGAATGTGTATGCTGCGCTGATCGGGGCCATGGTCATCGGCCGCATTGTGTGGGGCGTTGCCTCGTTTGCGCTCAACAGCGCGATGGGCGCGCAGTTCGGCTGGCAGGCCTTCGCCGCGGGCGCGGTGGGCAACGCGGTGCCGGGCATCATTTTGCATATTGCCATCATCCCGCCCATTGTGCTTGCGCTGCGCAGGGCCGGCGTGATGAAGAAGGAAGGGTAAAATTTGTTTCAAAACATACTGAAAACGCATTTCGAACGCTATCCGCTCATGCAGCCGCAGGACGCGGTGAAGCTGTGCTACCAGAGTGAATTCGGCGGCGGGCATATGATCCCCAGCCGGGAAAGAGCGCTTTTGCGCCTGCAGGAGGAAATTACCGCCACAGAACAGATGGGGAGCCTTGTTCTGGAAGACATCGGCGGGTATTGCCGGCTGTATCTGAGCGCACATGAGCTTGGCGGATTGCGCCCGGAGACCGTGTGCAGCCTGTTCTGCTATACGGCGAACCACGCCTGCGGTACGATGGCCGGGTTTGAGAAAAAACTTGGCGCGCTTTCGGAAATGACGAAAGAGGGCCTTGCGCCCTTCGGCGCGCAGGAGTTGGCGGAGTATCTGGAAGGGTATCGCGCGCAGGGCTGCCCTGCGGTGAGCCACACGGAGATCTATCGCGAAAACTATGCCCCGGCCTATCGCCTTGTGCCTAAAGAAACCATGCAGCTGCTTGGCGTTCTGCGCGCGATCGACGCCTGCCTTATGGAAAAAGGCGAGGCGAGCGTGGCGATCGACGGCATGTGCGGAGGCGGAAAGACCACCCTCGCCGCTATTCTTGCCGAGGCGTACGACGCGCAGCTGTTCCATATGGACGATTATTTCCTGCCCTTTGAGCGCAAAACGGCCGAAAGGCTGGCCGAGCCCGGCGGAAATGTGGATTACGAGCGTTTCCGGGAAGAGATCGGCTGCCGGAAGCTGGCCGAGCCCGTGCTGTTCCGCGCGTATGATTGCTCCTGCGGGCAGCTGGGCGAATGGCAGAAGGCGGAGCCGAACAAGGTGCGCATCGTGGAGGGCAGCTACAGTCTGCACCCGTACTTTGGCGATACATACGACGTGCGCGCGTGGGTGAAGGTGCCCGCGTCTTTGCAGCGCGAGCGCATCCTGGCCCGCAACGGGGAAGAGATGCTCAGACGATTTGAGAACGAGTGGATCCCCATGGAAAACCATTACGCCGAGGCATTTGCCGAGGAAATTTTTGGAAAAAACGAGTGCGTCATCATTTCCGGCAGTGAAAAGTATCTGTAAACTCGCCAGCGAAACATACATCAACGCCTCCGGACGCCTGTCCGGGGGCGCTTTTGTATGCGGGGCAATTGCTTTCCTGTTGGATGCAAGCGCGCAACAGTTCCGATCGAATGCGGGTTTGGGGTACGGATGGGCGCGCAGAGCGACGTAATGCAGTGCGTGGATCGGCAGGGCAGGCCTGTCTGTGTAAA
>JAFQGN010000267.1 GCA_017398245.1 Clostridia bacterium
GCCGTGGGCGAGCATTTTGCGCGCATCGAGCGCGAAGGCACGCTCATCCGCGCGCAGGCGGGCGCAAAGCTCAGCCGCATCGCGCAGGAAGCCCTCGCGGCCGGCCTGACCGGGCTGGAGTTCGCCTCCGGCATCCCCGGCAGTATGGGCGGCGGCGCAGCTATGAACGCCGGAGCCTATGGCGGCGAGCTTTCCTCCTGCATCAAGCGCGTGCAGCTGCTCGTGGAAGGCCGCATCGAAACCGTTTCCGCAGCCGAAATGGAATTCGGCTATCGTACCAGCATGCCCCTGAAAACCGGCGCGATCGTTCTGGAAGCGGAAATGCAGCTGCAGACGGACGACAAAGACCTGATTTCCGAGCGCATGCGCGATCTGAACCGCCGCAGGCGCGAAAAGCAGCCGCTGGAGCTGCCCAGCGCAGGCTCTACCTTTAAACGGCCCGAGGGCTATTTCGCGGGCGCGCTCATCGAACAGGCGGGGCTCAAGGGGCTTTCCGTCGGCGGCGCGCAGGTGTCCGAAAAGCACGCCGGCTTTATCGTGAACAAGGGCGGCGCAACGGGCGACGATATCCTCGCGCTCATCCGCCTTGTGCAGCAAAGAGTTTTTGAACACAGCGGCGTGCGGCTCGAAAGAGAAGTGCGCGTGCTGGGCGAAGAATAAACAGAGAGGGGAACAGAGCCGATGACGTTTGTCGCACGCGTGCGCGAGGAGCTTTGCCGCATCGAAACACCTACTCCCGGTGAGGCGGCGTACGAGCTCTACGGCGCTTCCTTGGCCTGCGGGCGCAATATCGTCACGCGCCACCCCTCGGTCGCACGGCGTTTTCTGGCCCTCGCGCGCCGGTATCCGGAACGCTTCGGCGAATCGGACATGACCCGCGCCGAGGAAAACCGGCTTGGCGCAGGCGCGGCCTATCATCTCGATATCGCCTGCCTGCCGGAAGACCTGCCCGAACCGGAAACCAGCGAGCATGCCGCCGCCATGGCGCGCGGCGCGTTCTTGTGCCGGGGCGCGGTCTCCAGCCCGGAAAGCCGCTGTCAGGCCAATATCGTCGTGCCGGAGGAAGAGGCCGCGCGGCAGATCGCCCTTGCAATGGCCGCTCTGGAGGCCGAACCGGGCATTTCGCCCGTGCGCGGCAAGTTCAGCCTCTATATCCGCACGGGGGATAAAATCGCCGAGCTGCTCGGGCGCATGGGCGCGTCCGGCGCGTATATGGAAATGGAATCCGCCCGGGTGATGAAGGAGATGCGTTCCGGCGTGAACCGGCAGGTGAACTGCGATCACGCCAATATCGCTAAGCAGCAGCGGGCCTGCGAAAAGCAGATCGCGGCCATCGAACTGATCCGCAGCCGCCTCGGGCTGGATAAACTGCCCGGCGCGCTGCAGGAGATCGCCTACCTGCGCTTGGAACACGAGGACGCCTCCTTGGAAGAGCTCGGCGCGCTGTGCCAGCCGCCTTCGGGCAAATCCGGCGTGAACAGCCGCTTCCGCCGCCTGGCCGAGATCGCCGCCAAGCTGGCGTGATGGCTCGCTGCCGATCTGCAAACCGCAGTCCGAGCCATCATGTTTACCACTTTCCACATCATAAAAAGACCGGCTCACGCAGCCGGCCTTTTTCTTGTATATGGATATGTCTCCCCCAATTGAGGGGTCAAGGTGAAATCATTTCCCCTTGCAGGGGCGCGGGGGCAGCGCCCCCGCCGTCCCCCTGCCGCTGCCCCCGTGCCTCAGCCGATACCCCGCAGCGCGGAGATCACATCACTCTTTTCCTTCATGGTCATGATGCGGGAGCGCACCTGCGCCGCGCCGCGCACCCCGTGCAGATACCACGCGATGTGCTTGCGCGCCTCGATCACGCCCCAGCTTTCGCCCATCCATTCCACCAGCATTTCTAAGTGGCGGATCGCGCCTTCCACCTTTTCGCGCGTGGAAACGGGCTCGTCCTGTTCGCTTAGAATGTGTCGGAACGCCCAAGGGTTCCCGCATGCGCCGCGCCCGATGATCACGCCCGCGCAGCCGGTCTGCGCCATGGTCGCCTGCGCGTCGGCCCATGTGCGGATATCGCCGTTGGCCAGAACCGGCACATGCACGGCCTCGCGCACGGCCTTCATCACGCCTCTGTCCGCCGTGCCGGAATACTGCTGCTCGCGCGTGCGGCCGTGTATGGCGATCATGTCTGCGCCGTTTTCTTCCACAATGCGGGCAATTTCCGGCGCATTGATGGAATTTTCATCCCAGCCCGCGCGCATTTTGACCGTGACCGGCACGCTTACCGCCTTTTTCACCGCCGAAACGATCTGCCCGCAAAGAGCAGGCTCCTTCATCAGCGCGCTGCCCGAACCGCCCGAGACGACCTTGCGCGCCGGGCAGCCCATGTTCAGGTCGATAAACGCAAAGCCACGCTGTTCCATGGCGGCGGCGGCCTGCGCAAAATACTGCGGCTCGCGCCCGAACAGCTGCACGCCGATGATGCCCTCATCGGCCGTATGATACAAAAGCCGCTCGATAGCGGCTGCGTTTTCCGGCGCGCAGCAATAGCCCTGCGCGTTGATCATTTCCGTGAC
>JAFQGN010000268.1 GCA_017398245.1 Clostridia bacterium
AAACGCATGTTTTTGCACCTTGAAAAATGCGCTTTTTAGGCCGAAACGGGACATTCCGGGCGGGTTTTGGCGGGGTCTTGACAAAAACGCTCCGGCCTGTATGCAGATCCCGTGCGGACTGCGGTCGAAGCCGCGTTATTGACGGGGGCTGACAAAAATGCCCCGGCCTGTATGCAGATCCTGTGTGGACTGCGGTCGAAGCCGCGTTATTGACGGGGGCTGACAAAAATGCCCCGGCTTGCAGGCAGATTCTGTGCGGACTGCGGAGGAGGCTGTGTCAAGGAAGGGGATTGATAATCTGCCCTGCCGGTACGGAGACTGACGTACACAAATGAAAATACTGCAGAAATGTATCTGTATGTCGGATATATCTCGAAAATGTGCGCTTTCGTTCGACCGTTCGACACGGGTTTCGACATGGCTGCAAACGGACTGAAAGCGGCCAAAACCCTTACGCCTGTTGGGATGAATCCGAAATCGGACTCCGGCAAGAGACGTGCGAAACGGGGATAAATATGTCGAAAACGTTACGCGATGTCGATTTTTCGACACTCGCCGTCGACTCCGATTTCTGTCTTTGGCGCGCCCGAACGCCTATAATCAGCCCCGTCAGACAACAACAGACGGCCCTGCGCCGGGAGAAGCCGAATTTGGCGGTTCGACTGGAGGCGGGCATGGAAACGCTGGAGGCATTCGTTTGCTGGAACTTTGTGATGGACGCGCTCGTGTGCGCGGCGGCGGCGCTGGCCTGCGGGCGGGAAAAGGGATCGGCCTGCATCGTGGCAGCGGGGCTCGGAACGGTCTATGCAGCGGCGGCGCGGGTCTTTCCGGGAATGGCCGCGTGGCCTTTTGCTGCGCTTGCGGGAGCTGTCATGGCGCTGATCGCCGTGCGGCCAAGGAGCCTAGCCGTGGCCTTGCGGGCCATCGGCGCGCTGTATGCGGCGGGGCTGTTTGCCGGAGGCGCGCAGCTTTTGCTGGGGCAGAAGGGTTCGCCTGTGATCGGGGCGGCTGCAGCGGCGCTGGCTGGGCTGGGCATGGATCTGTGGCTGGTGCGCTCGCGCAGAATGCGGCTGCACACGTGGGACGTGCAGCTCGTTTTGCGCACGGGCAGCGGCTGCGTGCGGTTCCGCGCGCTGGTGGATACGGGCAACCGCCTGCACGAGCCGATCTCCGGCCTGCCGGTGATGATCGTGGAAGAGAATGCGCTGCGGCGCGTTCTTCCGACCGGGTTCGATGCAGGGCGCACGCTGGCCGAGCTCCCGCCGGGCTGGCGCATGGTGGCCTACGGCGTGCTGGGAAGCGCGGGAAGGATGCCCTGCTTTCGGCCGGAGGGGCTGATGGTCTGCAGCGACGGCCGCTGGCTGAGCGCGCCGGACATCTGGGTGGCGGTGTATCCCGGGCGCATCCCGGGGCAGATCCAGGCACTTGCGCCCACGGTCATCGGCACGGTTCGGCCCGCGCAGGGGGGCGCTGCGGGCCATAAAACAGAGAGCATAGGAGGGCAGAGGGCATGAGTATGGCTTCGGCGCAGAGCGTGCGCCAGACGGTTCTTGGGCTGGTGATCCGCGTACACAGGGGCTCGGTGTGCTATATCGGCGGGAGCGATACGCTGCCCGCGCCGCTGAGCAAGGAGGAAGAGGCTGCGGCTATCGCCGGCGCGCTGTCGGGGGACATGCAGGCGCGCAATATGCTGATCGAGCACAATCTGCGCCTGGTGGTGTTCCTGGCGCGCAAGTTTGAAAACACCGGGCTGGGCATTGAGGATCTGATCTCCATCGGCACCATCGGGCTGATCAAGGCGGTCAACTCCTTCAACCCGGAAAAGAATATCAAGCTGGCGACCTACGCCTCGCGCTGCATCGAAAACGAGATATTGATGGTGCTAAGGCGTACAGCGCGCAGAAAGGGCGAGGTCTCGTTCGACGAGCCGCTGAACGTGGACTGGGACGGTAACGAGCTGCTGCTGAGCGATGTGCTGGGCACCGAGCCGGATATCGTCTCGCGCGATCTGGACACCGACGCGGAAAAGGCGATGCTCATGCACGCGGTCATGCGGCTTTCCAGCCGGGAGCGCAGCATCGTGGACCTTCGCTACGGGCTTTCGGGCAACCGGGAGCACACGCAGAAGGAAGTGGCCGACATGATGGGCATTTCGCAAAGCTATATTTCGCGGTTGGAAAAGCGGATCATCGGCAAACTGAACCGGGAGCTGGCCTGCATGGCGTAAGCGGGCGCGCGAGGGTAGTCCCCACAGAAGGCGGACGGTGGCTGGCGAGTTGGGCGAGCGCAAGGCCCTCCCCTGCAGTGGGAGAGCGGTGGTCGGCAGGCTCAAGGCCCGCCCCTACAGCATGCGGGCGATGGATGGCGAGGCCGACTCTGCGGCAGATTTTAGCGGGATTGGGCCGGGAAAGAAAATTTTGCGCGGTTGGTTAAAGTTTGGGTCAAGTGGTTGCTTTTCATAGGGGCGGGTGCTATAATATATCCCGCACGTATATTGCGCGCAGTACGCTGCGCGATACGCTCCTTCTTTAAGGAGTTTCGATGAGAGGTGAAAACCATGAAGGAAAAGATCCATCCCAACTACGGCAAGGCGGTCGTGCGCTGCGTCTGCGGCGAGACCTGGGAAACCGGCTCGACGAAGAAGGAGCTGCGCGTCGATATCTGCTCGAAGTGCCATCCGTTTTTCACGGGCAAGCAGAAGCTGGTAGATACCGGCGGACGTGTTGATCGCTTCAAGAAGCGCTACGGCATGTAAGATGTATTCGGCAGTCGTTTGCAAAGCTGCCGGAACTCTTTTGCACAGTCAACACAAATGCAGATCGGAGCGTGCACGCTCTGGTCTGCATTTTCTTTTTGGCAAAGGCGCTGCCGGGGAAGGCCTGCGGAATGTGCAAGCGGCAGGCTGGTGTTGGTCAAGGAGGGGCAGGACGTGCCCCTGTGGCAGGCGGGAGATGCCGGCGGAGCTGGTCGGGCGCGAGGCGTGCCCTTGCAGCGCGCGGGAGATGCCGATGGAGTCGGTCGTGAGCAGGGCGTGCTCCTGAAAAAGACGGAAGATGGACGCCGGGGCCGGGGGTTCAAATGTGCAGGCATTTGCCGGGGAAGGCCTCCGAGGCCGAATGCAGACGGCATTGTGGCAATAGATAGAATTTTCGCCCGCAGCGGTTTCCTTTCTGTGAAAACGTGGTATTATATATAGTAGGTACATATGCCGCTGTGCGCGGCTGCGTTTTGATACAAGGGAAACCCCGGAAAGACAGAGGTAAGAAAAATGGCAAGCTTTATGAAGAAATTTGCGGACTGGTTCACCGGCCGCGACGTCGAAAACGGCCCCATCAGCGTGGGCGGACAGGCCGTGATGGAAGGCGTGATGATGAAAGGCCCGAAGTACACGGCTATCGCCGTGCGCGAAAAGAGCGGCCGCATTGTCGCCAAAAGGGATAAGAGCATTTCTGTGGGCAAAAAGTACAAGTTCCTGCGCTGGCCGATCATCCGCGGCGTGGTCAATTTCGTGGTGATGATGTACGGCGGTGTGAAAACGCTGATGGACAGCGCTGAAATGGCCGGCGAAGAGATGGAAGAGCCGAGCAAGTTTGAAAAAAAGGTCGCTTCCATCCTGCATGTGAAGGCCGACGACGTGATGATGATCATGGCCGTCGTGCTGGCGCTCGTTCTGGCCATCGGCATGTTCTTTGTGCTGCCCACGGCGGCCGAAGCGCTGATCAAAAAGTTTGTGACCAGCAAGGTTGCGGTGAACCTTCTTGGCGGTATCGTGCGAATGATCATTTTTCTGGTGTATGTGCTGCTGTGCTCGAGGCTCAAGGAGATCCGCCGCGTGTTCCAGTACCACGGAGCCGAGCATAAGACGGTATATTGCTACGAAGCGGGCCTGCCGCTGACGGTCGAAAACGCGCAGAAGTTTTCCACCTTGCACCCGCGCTGCGGGACCAGCTTCCTCGTGATCGTCATGCTTATTTCCATTCTTGTGTTCACGGTTCTGGGCACCGATACCAGCAATGTGTTCGCGCGTGTGGGCAGCCGCCTGCTGCTTTTGCCGCTGGTCGCCGGCGTGAGCTACGAGATCCTCAAGTGGCTTGGCCGTGCGAAGGAAAACGCGATCATCAAGGCGCTGAAGTGGCCCGGTCTGATGATGCAGAAGATCACCACCGCCGAGCCGGACGACAGCATGGTCGAGGTGGCCATCTGTTCGCTCAAGTATGCGCTGGAAATGCCGGACGCGCTGCCCGTGTATGAAGACGAGCAGACGGCGGAGGAGCAGGCGTGACCATTGAGCAGTGGCTGGAAGGGGCGCGCATCGCCTTGGAAAAAAGCGGTTCGCCCGACCCCGCGCCCGACGCGCAGTGGATCCTTCAATGGGCTATGGATATCAGCCGCGTGCAGCTCAGGCTGCGCGCGGCACAGCCGCTTTTGGGAGATACGCTGGAAAGGGCGGAAAAGGCGCTTGCCGAGCGTGTAAAGGGCCGCCCGCTGCAGCATATCCTGGGCGAAGCATGGTTCTACGGGCGCAAATTCCGCTGCGATGCGCGCGCGCTGATCCCCCGGCAGGATACCGAGATCCTTTGCGAAACGGCCATAAACCATATTTTGCCCGGAAAGCGGGACGTGCTCGATTTGTGCACGGG
>JAFQGN010000269.1 GCA_017398245.1 Clostridia bacterium
GGTTCTGTCGGCCGGCAGATCGAGTATATCCTTTGCAATGGGGCGGGTATCGTAAAAGCGCAGATAGCAATCCGTGCCGATATGGCCATAATAGGTAGG
This sequence comes from Clostridia bacterium, assembly GCA_017398245.1. The sequence goes on from JAFQGN010000269.1 coordinate 100, forward strand.
CTGGGAATAGCCGAAGCTCTGCGCGTCCTCTCCGCTGTCGATAAAGGCGCGCACGAACCGCTGCATAACGCCCTTTTGCGCGGCGATCTGCTCCTCGCGCTCGGTTTCGCCCATCTGCATCAGCGGAAGCAGGCGGTTCAGGGAAGAGGCCTCTCCCTCCAGATGGCCGGGCAAAGATTCGATAATTTCGCGGCAGAAGGCAATGCGCTGCGGGCTTTTGCCCTTCAGAACGCCGCCGCGCGCCCACCAGAGGATCTCGTCTTCGGAATAGAAGGTTTCGCCATGGGTGCAGTACGCACCGGAGCAGACCGCCTCCCAGAACCTGCGGCTCATCTCTTCACCGGTGATACAGCCCCAGTGGTACTGCAGATTGCCTTCATAGGCGCATTCATCCAGCATGACGGGGGTATCGTAGCGGTCGCACCAGTCCTTTAGCTTGCTCATGTCCTTGCTCTGGATGGAGGCGTGGGTGGTCAGGGGGCGGTTCGCATCCCAGATATGGAAGATATTATGGCAGGAGAGCAGATGGCCGTACGGATCGTTCGCGGAAACGAAGGCTTCGATTTCGTACCATTCCTGCATGGTGCGCTTGGTCAGCTCGTATTCGTTGGCAAGGCTCCACCAGATGTGCGGATAGGCCGACAGGCGGCGCAGGAGGTAATCCAGATACTGCTTGTCCTTTTCGATGCCCATGCCGTCGAAGCCCCAGCGGTCGTAGGGGTGGAACAGGATCAGGTCGATCTGCATGCCCATCTGCCCGAGCCGCTGCACATGGCGGTCCAGCGCATCCCAGAACGCATAGACCGGGCGGGAGGGATCCCACGTGCCGTCCTCACTGCGCTCAAACGCATAGTAGGCAGGCTCATTTTTGTTGAAATCGTAGTCCTTGGGGAACACGCACATGCGCAGCTTGTTGAAAGGGCTCTGTTCCAGAGTGCGCATGGTCTGCTCGATCAGCTCGTCCGTTTGCGAGATCAGCGCGTAGACCGTGGTGCCGAAGGGGTGGAACAGCCGGCCGTTTTCATAGCGGAAGGCCTTGCCGTCTGCCCGGACCATGCCGGGCAGGCCGGATTCTTCGCAAATTTCCGTTCCTTCCGCCTGCACGGCTCCGCTGATTTCCCAATGGTATTCCCCCGCTTCCTTTGGCAGAAAGCGCAGCTTGTACACGCCGTTTCCGGCATAAAACCCGGGAATGGACATCTCTTTGCCGTTCCACAGGAACTTGCCGATAATCTCTCCGCCCGCCGGGATATTTTCGAAGCTCAGTTCGAACATCTGGTTCGTTTTCATCATTGACCGTATCCTCCCGATCCCATTTTCAGCCGCATTACATGCATTCTATGTTCAGGAAAAATGGTGCAGCAGCAGTTCAAAGGCGACCTTTAGGCCGGGAAGCAGGCTGTCGATTTCGACATATTCTTCCCGGGTGTGCGCGCCGCGGCCGCTGTAGCAGCCGGTGCAGATGGCCGGGATGCCCGCGGCGAGCGGCAGATTGCAGTCGGTCGAACCTGCATGGAAGGCATATTCCACGCCGTAATGGTTTTTGATCGCCGCAGCGGCGCGGGCCATCAGCGCCTGCTGCTTTGCTTCGTCCACATCGCCCATACAGGGGCGATCGCCGACCAGCTCGACCGTCACGCCGACTCCCTTTGCGCGATACAGCGCGATCGTCGCGTCCAGATGCGCCTGCATCACCGCCAGAGATTCCCGTTCGTCGGAGCGGAATTCGTAGAGCATTTCGGCATGCTGGGCGATGGTGTTGACCGACGTGCCGCCGCTGATGGTGCCCACGTTGTAGGTGGTCTTGCCCTTCGGCGGAACCTTCATGGTGTACAGCTGATCGATCATGGAGGCCAGATAAGCGATGGCGTTCCGGTTGCCGAACGCGCCGTAGGAATGGCCGCCCTCGGTATCGATGGCGATGCGGTACCGCTTGGAACCCACTGCGCGGTTGGTTCCGCCTCGGCTGCCGCCGTCCAGCGAGACGAATTCGCGGATGCGCGGGCCGAAATCTTCCATGATCTTTCTGCAGCCCTTGAGGTTGCCCAGACCCTCTTCGCCGGAATCGATCACGATGAGAACGCCTTCGTCGGAGGGCGCGAGATCGTGCTGCGCGCAGTATTTCGCCGCCATCAGCAGCGCGACCGCGTTCGCCGTATCATCGCCCACGCCGGGGCAGTAGATGCGCCCGTCCTCGACGCGCAGGGGCAGCGGTTCGGTATCCGGAAAGACGACATCGCTGTGGGCCATGTAGACGACGAGCGCCTTGTCCTCCGTGCAGCCCAGAGGATAGATCACATTGAGCGCCTCGTCGATATACGCGCCCTTCGCGCCCTGCCTTTCCAGCCATTCCTTGCAGAAGGCGGCGCGCTTTTCCTCATGGTTGGAGGGCGCGGGGATCTGCGCCATTTCCACAAGGAGGTCGAACGCCTCCTGACGGTGCTGTTCGATATACTGAATGATCTGCTGCGTAAGAAGCATGGTTTTCTCTCCTTTCTATCGGTGTCTCCACGATAGCACATCGCCGCCGGAAAATCAACCGACAGGATCGTGCGGCGGATACCGTTGGGCGAAACGGTATCCGTTTTCGCGCTGCGGAAGACATCTTTTCATCGTTCGCATGCAAATGATCAGGCGGCATGCTATAATGGGGATATACTGCGCAGATCCCGGGGCGAAAGCCCGCGCAAGCGAGTTTTTCGACAATCAGAGCATTATCTGCTTTAGAATTTTGCCCGGCGACTATTCATAAAAAGGCACAGATAAACCGGAGGGACGGCTATGCTTTACGGAAACGGCACACACGATGACACTGCCGCACTGCAGGAGATGCTCGATAGGCGCGGCATCGTAACGATCGACAGGCCCGGCACGTATCTGGTCAGCCGGACGCTCGTCATCCATGCAAACACGCGTCTGGTTCTTTCCCCGGGCGCGAAGCTCCTCGCCGCGCCCATGTCGCGCTGCGCGCTGATCGAAAACGAGCATTTCGCAGGCGGCGGACGCGACGAAAACATTGAGATTTTCGGCGGAATATGGGACGGCAACTGCGAC
>JAFQGN010000270.1 GCA_017398245.1 Clostridia bacterium
AAAAGACGCGTTTTTTCCGCTGAATCCGGTTTTTTCAAAAATCCGTTGTCGCAAAAAGGCGCTTAAAGCGCCTTAAATGGTCGTTTTTTGCACGTTTTTGCACTGTAAAAATGTCCCGTTTTTGGGAAAAACGGGACATTTAGGGCAGGTCTGCGGCGTCGATATCGACCAAAATCACATCATCGCCGATGCGCCGGATGCGATCCCAAGGGATTGCGCAGCCGTCCCGCTCGGGCTTGAGAAACCGCCAGAGGCTACTCTGCCCCGGTACGACGATCGCCTCGATCCACGCTTTTTCGCTGCCGTATTGCAGCACCAGATCGACCGGCCTGCCCAGCCGGCGCCCGTCGCTGATGCTGATCACATCTTTTTGTTTGAGCTCGCCGAATGTCATGAAATCGCCTCCCGGGGCAGTATATGCCGCGGAAGGCTTCGGTGTTCTGCGATCCCTGTTTGGCTGCAGCCGGGTACAAGGGAAAACAGCCTTTGCATGCGCGATTTCGGTTTGGATGATGGCCGATGAACCTCTTCAAAGCGATTTGAGCGCGGAAAACCCTTGCTTTCAGGCGCGATCACTGCACATAACGGCGCATTTGAACGAGCGCGGCCTTTTCCAGCCGGGAGACCTGCGCCTGCGAGATGCCGATCTCCTCGGCCACCTCCATTTGCGTCCGGCCCTGAAAAAAGCGGCGGCTGATGATGGTGCGCTCGCGTTCGCCAAGGCGGGAAAGCGCGCGTTCGATGCAGAGGGAATCGTTCCAGTCGTCCTCGCTCACGCGCGTATCGCGCACCTGATCCATCACGCAGATGGCGTCCGCGCCGTCCTGAAAGACGGGTTCGTAGAGCGAGACGGGATCCTGAATGGCATCGAGGGCGGCGGATACTTCCTCCGCGCTGCTTTCGATGCGCGATGCGATCTCGGCGATGGAGGGCTCGCGCCCGAGCGAATAGACGAGCTGGTCCCGCGCGCGCAGGGCGCGATAGGCGGTATCGCGCATGGAACGGCTGACCCGGATGGGGTTGTTGTCGCGCAGATACCGCCGGATCTCGCCGATGATCATGGGCACGGCATAGGTGGAAAAGCGCACGTTCTGGCCGATATCAAAATTATCGATGGCCTTCATCAGCCCGATGCAGCCGACCTGAAAGAGGTCGTCCGCGCTGTCGCAGCGGTTTTGAAAGCGCTTGATGACGCTCAGAACGAGCCTGAGATTACCGGTGATGCATTCTTCGCGCGCGTTCGGGTCTCCCTGACGGATGCGGGGGAAGAGCTCGCGCATGCGTTCGTTTTTGAGCACGGGCAGGGAAGACGTGTCCACGCCGCTGATCGAAACTTTCTGGCATATCATGTCCGTACACCTCCGTTACAGAGCACAGTATCGGCCGGCGCGGGCGCGTCTATGCACATTCGGCGTGTACGCAAAGGGCAGGTAAGTTCAGGAAAAGGCCGAATTTCTGGAAATGCTTGACAGATGGGCGGCGCAGCGGATAGGATGGAGGAAAGATGGTACCCCGATGAGGAGGAGTGTTTTTATGCGCAGAAAGATACTGGCTGGGCCGCGGAAGATATGGATCGGATTTGCAGCGGCGGCCGTTTTGCTGACGATATCCTTCTGCCTGCTCGCGTTTCTTTCGCAAAGCGTGCTGCAGGGCAGCTCGAATTACCGGCTGATGGAGCTGCTGGAAAACCGGCGCACGGCGGTGATGAGCAGCATCGCCACGCAGCAGGAGGGCATTGCCGCCTGCGCGCGCAAAACCGGCGAGCAGCAGGGCAGCATGGAAGAGCTGGTGAAGGAGCTGCCCGCGCTGTTTTATGAGATGACCGCGGCGGACAAGGTGGCCCTGACGGGGCTGGACGGCATCGGCGTGAATGTGCACGGGAACGCGGCGGATGTAAGCGCCACGGAGGCGTATGAAAAGATCGTCGCCGGTGCGGACAGCGCGGTGGGCATATACGAGGAGCCCGACGGGGACGGCGTGAGCTTTCTGATGCTGCACGCGGTGGAACGGGGAGGCGAGCGCGAGTTCATCCTTGCGGCGGCGTATGAAATTGAGGATATCAGCGAATATCTTCTGCGCGGGGCGAACGGCGTGAACGACGCATGCTTGCTGATCGACCGGAAGGGCGACGTGCTGATGCGCACCGAGCGCACGGAAAATTGGAGCAATCTGATCGACCGGATCGAATACGACGATGCATCCAACGCGCAAAGCGCGCAGCAGATGCAACGGCTGCTGGCGGCGGAACATTCCGGCGTGGTGCCGTATGAGTATTATGGAGAGAAATGGTACTGCGCGTTTACGGAACTTGGGCTGAACGACTGGCTGCTGGCGTACCGCGTGAACGCGATGGAGCTGGAATATGTGCAGGGCGCTTTGCACACGTATCAGGGCGTTTTGTATCTGGTGCTGCTGGCGATTCTGATTGGCCTGGCCGTCATGTTCGGCCTGCGCGACGAGCGCATGCGCCGCGACAGAAGGCTGGACGAGCAGAACCTGCGCGCGGGGCGTGAATGCCTGCGGATACTGGGCGGGCACCCGGGCGCGATCCTTTGCGATACCGACCTGCGCACGAACAAGACGTATTTGTATGGTAACTACATGACGGTGCTCGGGCGCGACCCGGTGCTGACGAATTTCCCGTTTGACGCGGCGCGCGTGGGCATGATCGGCGAGGAGGACGCAAAGCGCATCGCCGAGGCCGTGGACAAGACTAAGCGGGGCATGGAAGGCGCGCAGACGGACATCACCGTGCGCAATGCCGACGGGCAAATGCGCTGGTGCAGGCTGAGGGCATATGTGATGCGCGATGAAAACGGCGAGGCGTTCCGCGTGATCTGCCGGATCGTGGATCAGAAGGAAAATGCAGGCGCTTCTGAACCGGTACAGACCGGCGCGGACGAGGCAGGGCTGATGAGCAGGCATGCCGCGCAGGCGATGATGGACGAAAAGATCCGCATGGGAAGCTGCGCGATGCTGCTGGTCGATATCGACAATTCCTCGCGTCTGGCGGAAAAATTCGGCAATGAACAGAGCGAGAAGATCATGGCGAAAATCGGCGAGGAGCTGACGAAGAAAGCGGCGCCGGGCGAGATCGTTGCGCGGCTGGGCGGAGACGAATTCGCTATCCTTGTGACCGGCACGCCCGAGGAAAGCGCGCTGCGGGAACGCTCCGAGCGCGTGCAGGCGCTGGTGGCCAAGGTGGGCGATGAATTCGACGCGCCGCTGACGGCCTCGGTCGGTTCGGCGGTGGCTGATAAGGAGACGCAGAGCTTTGACGAATTGTATTTCCGGGCGGATACGGCGCAGTACATGGCCAAGCAGAGCGGGCGCAAAAAGGCGCTGATCTATCGGGAAGACTGAAATGCATAAGCGTTGCCTCGGGCGGACATACTCTGCCCGAGGTGATTTTTATGATGCCGCTTACCCCGAAGGAATCCTCTTTGCTCAAGGACCTGCACACGCAGGAGCAGCTTTGCGTGGAAAAGTACAATAAGTATGCCGCGCAGGCCTGCGACGGACAGCTGGCGAACCTGTTCACGCAGATCGCCCAGAAGGAAACGACCCACATGCAGACCATCGAGGGGCTGGAAAACGGGATGCTGCCCAATATGAACGGCGGCGAGACGCCCGTGAACACCAATTTCACCCCGGGCACCTGCATGCCGGAACAGAAAAAACAGGACCAGTATCTTTGCGAAGACGCGCTGGCGACGGAAAAACACGTCTCTTCCGCCTATGATACCTGCATTTTTGAGTTCCGCGACAGCGCCGTGCGCGATGCGCTCAACCATATTCAGAAGGAAGAGCAGCAGCACGGCGAGTATATCTATCAGTACATGAGCCAGAACGGAATGTATTGAGCGGAGGACATATCCTTTCGCGAGGGAGCGCTTTCATTAAAAGGAGGCGCTCCGTTCGTTTTTTTTGGAGGGATTTGGCTCGTGTGGAGAGGTGTTTTTCCTGCAAATCCGGTTTCTGTCGTTCCTCATCGCATAGCCTTGAAGGAAGGAGGGATAGAAATGTTGGAGATATTGATGGCGATTCTGGAGGGGCTCTGGCCGCTGTTTGCGCATTTGTCGGGCCGTTCCTCGTTCCCGAAGCCGCTGGGCGCGCAGGAGGAAAAGGAGCTGGTGGAGAGGATGCTGCAGGGAGACAGCGAGGCGGCGCGACTTTTGACAGAACACAATTTGCGGCTGGTGGCGCACATTGCCAAAAAGTATGCCGCGCCGGGAACGGACAGCGACGATTTGGTGTCGGTCGGCTCGATCGGGCTGATGAAGGCGGTTTCGACATTCCGGCCGGAGAGCGGGAAGCTCAGCGCGTATGCAGCAAGGTGTGTGGAAAATGAAATGCTGATGTATCTGCGCAGGGAGAAAAAGACGAAGATGGACGTTTCGCTGAGTGAGCCGATCGGTTCGGACAAGGAGGGGAACGAAATATTGCTGACGGATCTGCTGGGCACGGAGCCGGACATGGTGCCCAGACAGGTGGAGGACGACATAGAAGCGGCGCGGGCGCTTCGGCAAATGGAAAATGTTCTTACAAAAAGGGAGAGGACGGTGGTACGGCTGCGCACGGGGCTTGCGGACGGCGTGCCGAGGGCGCAGCATGAGGTGGCCGCGGCGCTGGGGATCTCGCGCTCGTATGTTTCGCGAATTGAGAAAAAAGCGCTGGAAAAGCTGCGCAGGGCGCTGGAAACGGGCAAATGAAACAGTTATGTCATTTGACAGGGCTTTAGGTGTGTGTTAAAATTTTATTTAGGATAGAATGTGCATTTTGTTGCTTCGGGATGGCAGAACCCGGAGCGGCAAAATGCATTGACACATGGAGAATAGGGGCGACGGCCCCGAAAAACAGGAAGGCTGGTGCGAGCTTTGGTGTTTCAAAAGAAGAGCTTCCGCGGCGGCGTGCATCCTTTGCATGGCATCCATGAAGGCAAGGGGGCGACGGCCGGAAAGCCGGTGCGCGAGTTTATTTCCGACAGCGTGGTCATTCCGATGGCCATGCATATCGGCGCGCCGAGCAAGCCGCTGGTGAAGAAGGGAGACCGGGTGCTGGTCGGTCAGGTGATCGGCGAGCCGGTGGGCGGCCTCGGGCTGCCGGTGCACGCAAGTATTTCCGGCACGGTTACGGAAGTAGCGCTCAAGCAGCAGCTGGGCGCGCGCGCCGTGATGTGCGTATCCATCGAAAACGATTTTATGGATGAAAAGGTGGAGTGGAAGGGCCTTGGCAATGTCGAGACCTGCCCGGCTGATCAGATCATCCCGGCGATCCGCAATGCGGGCGTGTGCGGCATGGGCGGCGCGAGCTTCCCGACGCATGTGAAGCTCACTCCGCCGCCGGAGAAGAAATGCGACACCATCGTGGTCAACGGCGCGGAATGCGAGACCTATCTGACCGCAGACCACCGCCTGATGCTCGAAACGCCGATGCGCGTGGTGGACGGCCTGCGCGCCGCCATGCGCGCGATGGGCGTGAAAAAGGGCATCATCGCCATTGAAGACAACAAGCCCGACGCCATCGCAGCGGTGAAGGCCGCGGCGCAGGGGCGCGAGGGCGTGGAAGTGGCCGTGCTGCGCACGAAGTACCCGCAGGGCGGCGAAAAGCAGCTGATCGAAGCCACGACGAAGAGGCAGGTCCCCTCCGGCGGGCTGCCGGCAGACGCGGGCGTGATCGTGATCAACGCGGGCACGGCTGCAGCCATTGCTGACGCCGTGATCGACGGAAAGCCGCTGATCGAGCGCATTCTGACCGTGACGGGCAAGGTGCGCGAGCCTTCCAACCTGAAGGTGCGCATCGGCACCGTGTTTATGGACATCATCGGCGCGTGCGGCGGCTACAGCGAGGAGCCGGGCAAGCTCGTCTCCGGCGGTACGATGACCGGCATCTGCGCCCCGAGCGAGGGCGTGAGCGCGGTGAAGAGCACCAGCGGCATCGTAGTACTCAACCAGAAGGAGAGCGACCTGCCGGACGAAAACCCGTGCCTGCGCTGCGGACGCTGCGTGGACACCTGCCCGATCGGGCTCAATCCCTACCGGCTGAAGGATCTTTGCGAGGCGCATAAATTTGCCGAGGCGAAGGACGAGCATCTGATGGACTGCATCCTGTGCGGAAGCTGTTCCTACATTTGCCCGGCGCACCGTATGCTCACGGCGAACTTTAAGATCGGCAAAGAGATGATCCAGCTTGCGGCAAGGAGGGATGCGAAATGATGCTCAGACTTTCCGGCGCGCCGCATCTTGTGACGCATAAGGATACCCGCGCCATCATGCTGATGGTGCTCATCGCGCTGCTGCCCACGAGCATCGCAGGTGTGTATTATTTCGGCTGGAACGCGCTGATGCTGATCGCGGTTTCGTGCATCGCAGCCGTGGCCAGCGAATGGGCATGGCAGAAAGCGGCGAAAAAGCCGGTTCGCATCGGCGATCTTTCCGCGCTGGTGACCGGCCTGATCCTTGCGCTGAACCTGCCTTCCACCGCTCCGTGGTGGCTCGCGGCGATCGGCTCCGTATTCGCGATCATCGTGGTCAAGCAGCTCTACGGCGGCATCGGCCATAACTTTATGAACCCCGCTATGGCGGCGCGCGCCATGCTGCTGGCCTCCTGGCCGGCAAGGATGACCGCATGGGTTCTGCCCACCTGCTTTAGCGGCGTGGATGCAGTATCCTCCGCTACCGCGCTGGCGGGCGGCAGCTTTAGCTATCTCGATCTGTTTCTCGGCAATGTTCCCGGCACCATCGGCGAAGTTTGCAAGGCTGCGATTTTGCTTGGCTTTGTGTTTTTGCTGGTCACGGATGTGATCAAGTGGCGCGTTCCGGTCATCTTCCTGGGAACGACGGCGCTGTGCTCCTGGGCGTTTGGCAGCGGCAGCTTCAACTTTGCGGGAGACCCGCTCATGGCTATCCTCTCCGGCGGCGTGATGTTCGGCGCGGTATTTATGGCGACCGATTACACCACCAGCCCCATGACCGCGCACGGCCAGTACATTTATGCGGTCGGCTGCGGCCTGATCGTTTCGATCATCCGCGCGTTCGGCGCGTATCCGGAAGGCGTGACGTATGCGATCTTGCTGATGAACATCGCAACTCCGCTGATCGACAAGTTTACCCGCCACAGGATCTACGGGGAGGTGAAGGTGCGTGGCAAAGGAAAATAATCTCAAGAGCGTATTTTTGAACGGCATCCTGAACGAGAACCCGACCTTCCGCCTGGTGCTGGGCACCTGCCCGGCGCTGGCGACGACGACCTCGGCCATGAACGGCCTGGGCATGGGCGCGGCGGCCACGTTCGTCCTCATCGGTTCCAACGTGGTCATTTCGCTTCTGCGCAATTTTATCCCCAATAAGGTGCGCATCCCGGCGTTCATCGTGGTCATTTGCACCTTCGTTACCATGATCCAGATGCTGATGCAGGCGTACATTCCCTCTCTGTACGAGAGCCTCGGCCTGTTCATCCCGCTGATCGTCGTCAACTGCATCATTCTTGCGCGCGCGGAATCGTTCGCCAGCAAAAACGGCGTTCTGCTTTCGGCGGCGGACGGACTAGGCATGGGCCTTGGCTTCACCGGCGCGCTGTTCCTGATGGGCGCGGTGCGTGAGATCCTCGGCAGCGGCAGCATCTTCGGCGTCAGCCTGTTCGGCGCTTCGTTTGAGCCGGCGCTGCTGTTCGTGCTGGCTCCGGGCGGGTTCATCACCTACGGCCTGCTGCTGGGCGGCATCAATGCCCTGGTGAAGAAGATGTCTGCAAAGAAGGAGGCGAGATAAAGCATGAATGCCATTGCAAAGCTGCTTTTGTTCATGGTCAGCTGCGTGCTGACGAATAACTTTATCTTCGCCCGTTTCTACGGCTGCTGCCCGTTCCTGGGCGTGAGCGGCAAGGTGGAGACAGCTGCGGGCATGGGCATGGCCGTTACGTTCGTCATGGGCATCGCCTCACTGTTTACGTATATCGTACATCATTTCCTGCTGGTCCCGCTGGGGCTTGCGTATCTGGACACGATCGCGTTCATTCTGGTCATCGCCTCGCTTGTGCAGGTGGTCGAAATGTTCATCAAGAAGGCTTCGCCTTCGCTGTACAGCGCGCTGGGCATTTACCTGCCGCTGATCACCACCAACTGCGCGGTGCTGGCGGTAACGCTTTTGAACATTTCCGAATCGTACAACCTTCTCTACAGCGTTCTCAACGGCGTGTTCGGCGCGCTGGGCTTCACCCTTGCCATCGTTCTGATGGCGGGCGTGCGCGAGAGGCTGGAGACGAGCGATATCCCGGCCAGCATGCAGGGCTTTTCCATCACGCTGGTCACTGCGGGGCTGATGTCCCTTGCGTTCCTGGGCTTTTCCGGCCTGATCAAGTAAAAAGGGAGGACGCTTAGATGAACAATATTTTGCCTATCGTTGCGGCTGTCCTCGCTCTTGGTGGACTGGGCGCACTGTTCGGAGTGCTGCTCACGGTCGCAGACAAAAAGTTTTATGTGCCGGTGGACGAGCGCATCGAACAGGTGCAGGGCTGTCTTGGCGGCGCGAACTGCGGCGCCTGCGGCTTTGCGGGCTGTTCCGCGCTGGCGGAAGCCATTGTGAAGGGCGAAGCTAAGCCTAACGCCTGCCCGCCTGCGGGCGCGGAAGGCGCGGCCAAGATCGCGGCGATCATGGGTCTGGAAGCGGAAGCGAGCAAGCCTGTGGTGGCGAAGGTGATCTGCCAGGGCGCGACCGGCGTTGCGAAGGACCGTTATATTTACGACGGCCTGCGTTCCTGCCGCGCGGCTTCGAACATGGCCGGCGGCCCGAAGATGTGCCCGTACGCGTGTCTTGGCCTTGGCGATTGCGAAAAGCAGTGCGCGTTCGATGCGATCTCCATTTCGGAAGGCCTCGTTCGCATCGATGAGAACAAGTGCGCGGCCTGCGGCATGTGCGTGGAGACCTGTCCGCGCGGAGTCATCCAGCTGCTGCCCCGCGAACAGAATGTTCTGGTGCGCTGCCGCAACAGCGACACGGGTCGTATCGCGCGCGAAGCCTGCGTGAAGGCCTGCATCGGCTGCAAGCGGTGCGAAAAGGAATGCCAGTACGACGCGATCCATGTAGAAAACGGGTTCGCGCATATCGATCCGGACAAGTGCACCCGCTGCGGCGCCTGCGCAAAGGTTTGCCCGTGCGGCTGCATCACCATGCCGGAAGCATAAGTTGACAAGCAAAAAAGCGCCTGACCGATGCGGTCGGGCGCTTTTTGTATACAAGGCGATAGCGTCTTGCGGATATAACGGGGGCATGATAAAATGACGGAAAAGCGGAGGGAGGCGGCGCTGTGGACAGGAGGGCGCTGATAGAATTTGCCACGCCGTATTATGCCGATAAGGACATCATGCACGATCTGTGGCACATTGAACTTTTGGAAAAGACGATGCGCAGGATCATAGACATGGGCGGTTACCGGGCAGATGAGGAAGTTCTTTCGCTCGCAGCAGTGTTTCACGGGTTTGTGTATTCGGCGGAGGCGGAGATCCGCCAGTGGATGGCGCAGCAGGGATACGCGCAGGATATGATCGAAAAAGCGGTGCTTACGGCGTGGGAATCGCAGAGGAACGAGACGCCGCAGACGCTGGAAGGCAAGATACTACACGACGCACACGTTCTGGAGGGCGGGAGGCAGTACCTTGTCGTCAAGACGCTGATCACGGGTTCGGTGCGCGGGCAGTCGCTCAGGGAGACGCTGGAATATATGCGCGGGCACGTGCTGGGCACGAATGAATGCTGGCTGCCGGAAACGAAGCCGCTTTGTGAAGAAATGAACCGTTATGCGGACGAGTTTTACAGGGAACTCGCCGCAGCGATCGATTGATACGGAGGAGAAAAAGATGCAGTATGTGGAAAAGGGCGCGAAGGTGCTGGTCACCGGCGCGGCTGGGTTTATTGGATATCATCTGAGCAAGAGGCTGCTGGAAGCTGGAGCAGTGGTAACGGGCGTGGATAATCTGAACGATTATTACGAGGTCTCGCTCAAGGAGGAGCGGCTTTCGCACCTGCAGGGAGAGGAGAATTTCCGCTTTATGAAGGCGGATATCGCCGACGCCGAGGCGGTGAACGCGATCTTTGAGGAACTGAAGCCGGAGATCGTGGTCAATCTGGCGGCGCAGGCGGGCGTGCGGTATTCGATCGAAAACCCGCGCGCGTATGTGGACAGCAATCTGATCGGCTTTTTCAATATTCTGGAGGCGTGCAGGCATTATCAGCCGAAGCACCTGGTGTACGCGTCGTCTTCTTCGGTGTACGGCAACCGCAAGACTGCGCCGTTTTCGACGGACGATGATGTGAGCAAGCCGGTTTCGCTCTATGCCGCGACGAAGAAGAGCAACGAACTGATGGCCTGGTGCTACAGCCATCTGTACGGTTTCCCGAGCACGGGCCTGCGCTTTTTCACGGTGTACGGGCCGATGGGCAGGCCGGATATGGCGTATTTCTCCTTTACGAAAAAGATCCTTGCCGGGGAGACGATCAAGGTGTTTGGCGGCGGCAATATGCGGCGCGATTTCACCTATGTGGACGATATCGTGGAGGGAATCATGCGTATTCTGCCGGTGGCTCCGCAGCCGGATGAAGAAGGATGCCGCGCGAAGGTGTACAATATCGGCAACAACAAGCCGGTGGAGCTGATGCGGTTCATCAAGGCGCTGGAGGAGGCCATCGGCTGTGAGGCGAAGAAGGAGTTCTTGCCTATGCAGCCCGGCGACGTGTACCAGACGTATGCGGATATCGGGCCGTTGGAGAAGGATTTCGGGTTCCGGCCGGCGACGAGCATCGAAGAGGGCCTGAGAAGGTTCGCGGAGTGGTATAAGGAATACTACAAAGCCTGACCGGACAGGCCTGCCCCCGCGCGGTGGAAAGAGGGTCGAGCAAAGGTCATAAGCTCGGGAGGCCGGGGTGTAGAGAGTTCTGTCGGAAGAGGGCAGCGGCGCAGTGGACGCGGGCTTGCCCCCGCGCGGAGGAATGTGGGCCGACCGCAGGTCGTGTGCCCGGGAGGCCGGGGCGCGGGACGTTCTGGCGGAAGAGGGCAACGGCGTGGCGGACGCGGGTCTGACCCCGCGCGGCGGAAAGAGGGTCGAGCAAAGGTATTATGCCCGGGAGGCCGCGGCGCGGGCCGTTCTGTCGGAAGAGAGCAGCGGCGCAGTAGACGCGGGCCTGCCCCCGCTCGCAAAGTATCTGCACGGGAGGCGTGTGTTCCTGCCGTCGTTTGATGTGATGTTTTGCAATGGGCAAAGGAGGCTTTCGTTCAGGATCGATCAGGGGAGATAAGAATATGAATGCGATTAGTTTAAAGCGTGCGGAGCTTTCGGATGCGCAGCGGATCCATGAGATGAAATACAGGGCGTTTTGGCCGCTGTATGAGAAGTATCGCGACGACGCGACGAGCCCGGTGATGGAAAAGATCGAGAAAGTTTTGCGTCAGCTGCAAAGCGGGAATACGGATTATTTCCTGATCGAAGCAGAAGGCGAGGCTGTCGGGGCGATACGCATTGTGCGCGACGGAATGATCGACGGGATGGAGGCGTGCCGGATCAGCCCGCTGTTCGTTCTGCCGGAGTATCAGGGCCGGGGGTTCGGCTATGCGGCAATACAGAAGGCGTTTGCGATGTATCCGCAGGCGCAGCTCTGGCGGCTGGCGACTATCAAAGAAGAAAAGGGAAACTGCCATCTGTATGAGAAGTGCGGGTTCGTCCGAACGGGCGAACGGCAGGAGAACGAGCGCATGACGCTCGTGTTTTACGAAAGAAAAGCACCCGGTATCGGCTGATACCGGGTGCTTTTTGATAGTGATATTGCAGGCAGCAGGGCGAGCTTGCGCACGGTTTGCAAAACGCGGGCGCGCCTGTTAACGAGAAACAATTTGCGACGCTGCAAGTTGTTTTGTCTGAAGGGGGATATGGGTTAACAGCGGGCCGCGAGACGGGTTATTCGCTGTCGGAAGGCTCGCCCGGGCGGCGCTGGCGGCGGTAGAGCTTGCGATCGAGCGACCAGATGCGATCGGTAAAACAGCCGGGCGCAATGGCGGAGATGGCTTGCGTCATTTCGAACATGCGCGCGTCGAGCAGATCGATGATGTGGAGAACTTCCGCCTCGGGGAACATGGGCGGCTTGGGGCTGCCGTATTCGGGCAGATCATGGTGCGAGAGCAACATGTGCTGGAGCATCCAGATCAGCTCCTTGCGTACGCCCAGATCCTCGCCGACGCGCTTGATGTCCGCTGCGCCCTGCACAAGATGGCCGATGAGCATGCCTTCAACAGTGTAATCGGTCACGACGCCCATGGAATCGTAATTCATCTCGGTGATCTTGCCCAGATCGTGCAGAATGACGCCGGCGGTGAGAAGATCGGCATCGAGGTGGGTGTAGACGGCGCAGACGGCGTCAGCCGTTTTGAGCATGGTGCTGGTGTGGTGCAGAAGGCCGGAGCGCTCGGAATGGTGCAGGCGCATGGCGGCGGGCGCATAGAGCAGCTTTTCTTCGACTTCATCGAGCCTGGTGACGACGATGGCGCGCAGGTCGCTGTCGGCAATGGCCTCTGCGCGGGTGCGCACGGCAGAGTACATTTCCTCGGCCGGATACGGCGCGCAGGGCACGAGCATGCTCATTTCAAAGCCGTCGTCCTCTGTCGCGGGGCGCATTTTATCGACGCGCAGCTGGGGTTTGTTGTTGTATTCCTGCATCATGGCGCGCACCTTGACGACGCTGCCGACGGCGGGGGCGGCGGTCTGGCCGTCCCACATTTTCGCGTTGACTTCGCCGGAACGATCGCAAAGGGTCATATCGAGGTATTTGGTGCCGGTCTGCCCGGTGCGCTGCGCAGAAGCGCGCACGAGCAGAAAGCCTTCAAACATCTGGCCTTTGATGACGCTGGTGATGGGGAGTTGGATATTTGCCATATACATCCTCCAAATCGTAACGCCGAACTGGAAAGCGCGGCGGTTTCATGGTACAATAGTATTTGGGACGCGCTGCGAACGGCACATAGGAGCCTGCGCAGCGGCCATCAATTCATTGTATCCTGTTTTTCAAGCTTTGACAAGACGAACAGTGTCTTTCTGATAAAGAAAGGGGTTTTTCGACATGGTTGAGACGATCCTGCTGGATTGCGGCGGCGTGATGGCGAGACCGGCGACCGGGATTTGGCTGTTTCCGCGCAATTTTCATGCGCTGATGGACGGGTATCTTGCGGGTATTTCCGAAGAGGTGCACAGAAAAGCAAGGGTGGAGGCCTCTGAAATTTTGCATGCCGACCATCATCTGTACACGGAGGATGTGGAGTGCGAGCAGATGCTGGAGTATTTCCGCAACTGCTATTGCCGCTTCCTCGGGCTGAATGTGCCGGAAGAGACGCTGCAGGCGCTTGCGCGGGCGGAAGTATATGACGACGAACGGTTCGTGTTTTACGACGACGTGCTGCCTATTCTCGGCAAGTGGCAGGGAAAATACAAGCTGGGCATGGTCAGCGATACGCACCCGGGGCTTCGGCGCGCGATGCGGGCGCACGGTTCGCTGCAGATGTTCGGCGTGACCTCGCTCTCGTGCGACAACGGCGTGCTCAAGCCGGATCCGCTGATGTACGAAAAGGCGATGCAGGCGCTGAACGCGAAGCCGGAGACGACGATTTTTGTGGACGATCTGGACAAAAACCTGCACGGGGCAGAGAAGCTCGGCATCCGTGGGGTGAAGATCGCGCGGGAAGTGTATACGAGCGCGCCGATCGCGGCGGAAAACGAGTGGAAAGGGGCGTTCGTCCGTTCGATGGAAGAGCTGGACGGCCTGCTGGATACGTTATGATAAAATATCCGGAAAAATGGCTGGAAAACATGCGCGAGCAGTTTCCACAGGAGTATGATGCGCTGCTGTGCGCGCTGGAGGAGCCTTCGCGGGCCGGGCTGAGGATCAACCCGCTGCGGCATGAGGCGGCGCAGGAGGCGCTTGCAAAATACGCGGGCAGGCCCGTCGATTGGTACGCACAGTGGGGCAGATATGTGGCCGGCGGGCGTCCCGGGGCGGATATCGCGCACTTTGCGGGCGCGTATTACATGCAGGATCCGAGCGCGATGTCGGCAGTGGCTGTGCTGGATCCGCAGCCGGGGGAATGCATACTGGATCTGTGCGCTGCGCCCGGCGGAAAGAGCGGGCAGATTGCTGCGGGGGTCGGAATGGAGGGCGTTCTGGTCTCCAATGAGGTGGAGAGCAGCCGCGCGCGTATGCTCGTTGGAAATCTCGAACGACTCGGCATTGCAAACGCGGCCGTCGTGAGCGCGATGCCCGATGTGCTTGGGGAAAAATGGCCGGAGACGTTTGACGCCGTGCTGTGCGATGCGCCGTGCTCCGGCGAGGGGATGTTCCGACGAGACTCCGGTGCTCGGGAAGAATGGAACGAGCGTTCGCCGGAAGGATGCGCCGCGCGGCAAAGGCCTATTCTGGAGGCGGCGGTGGCCATGCTCAGGCCCGGCGGACGGCTGGTGTATTCCACCTGCACGTTCAACGTGCATGAGAACGAGGAGAACGTTGCATGGCTGCTGGAAACGTACCCTGAATTACGACCGGCGGAATTTGAACTGCCCGGCGTGGGAAAGAGCGAGGGCGGGTGCATACGGCTCTGGCCGCATAAGATCGAGGGCGAAGGACACTTCGCAGCGATGCTGATCAAGGAAAAAGCGACCGAAGTACGGAAAAAAGAAAAGCGCAGAGAAAAGAAGAAAATGGCGCAGGATTTGGCTGCGGAGAAGGCTTTTGAACGACTTTTGAGCGAAAATGTGTGCGACTTAGGTCGGTTTGAGGGCTGGAAGCCGGAAATGATCGAAGAATGGCTGATGCTCGTGCCGCCGAGAATGCCCGATACGAGCGGGATCTACTGCCTGCGCAAGGGACTGCCGGCGGCAAAGATCGGCCGGAGCCACGTGGAGCCGGAGCATTCGCTCGCCATGGCGATGAACGAGGATGAGGCGGGCGCGCGGCTGGATCTGAATGAAGAACAGACCGAAGTATGGATCGCGGGCGAAATGCTGGAGGCGGAGCCAGAGGGACGCGGAAAATGGGTCTGGATGCATCATTGCGGTCTGCCGCTCGGCTGGGGAAAGTACAGCGGCGGGCAGATCAAAAACCATTTGCCGAAGGGGTTGTGGAAACGGTGAGCAGATCTGCGCAGGCTGGATAAAAAAGAGAATACGGTCTGTGTTTCTTTCAAAAAACAGACTTTGGATCGTTTGAGATGCAAATAGGAATCAAAGAGATCGCTCTGCTGCTGCGGGAAAGCAGCGGGGCGGTCTCTTTATATATAAGAAGATAAGTATACGGAGAGACGCTGGATGAGAGGCAGAGAAGAAACATACCGGAGTCTTTTATACGGTGCTGCATCTGATACGGATTGCATGACGGTTTTGTGCAAATAGTGCACATTTTGCGGGGATCTATGGTCTTTTCGGGCCGGATAAGGGAAAGAGCCGTCTGCCGGGACGGAGTGACGGCATGATTTCGAAAAAAGTGGCTTCCACGCAGGCTGGATTACACTAAAAAGCGCGCCAAATGCTGGGATTCTTAGCGGAAGAAATGGCGTGGGAGTGTTCGAAAAAAAGAATGGAAAGGGACAATTACATACCGGAGTCGGTATGATATAGCGTAATGCAATGAAGAAAATATTAAATGTGCGTAAATTTTATGCGGGGGGGGGTATTTTTGGCGCCCCAAAACGTTGACGGTGACAACGGTAAATGGAAAATTATCTTGTATAAGAGTTCAATGTGGTAAGTGTTCGTCATAGTGTGAACGAGAAGGTTTAAGGGCGCGTAGCGCCAAATGATATAGGAGTGTACGGTATGAAAAAGTTTAGGCGAGCGTTTGCATGGTTGATGATCGTAATGCTGCTGCAGGAGAATATTCTGGCTGCCGTGGCTGATTCCGTGCCGGATTTGCCGATTGTGGTGATAAACGACACGGAGCAGGTCATTTCCGATGAGGTGCAAATCGAACTGAAAGATCCAGTGGAAGCTGGGTCTGGTTCGGATGCGCCTGAACCGGCTCCGATTTCAGACGAAGAACCGCCTGTAGAGACGCAGAAGCCTGTAGAGACGCAGAAGCCTGTGGAGACGCAGAAGCCTGTGGAGACGCAGAAGCCTGTGGAGACGCAGAAGCCTGTGGAGACGCAGAAGCCTGTGGAGACGCAGAAGCCTGTGGAGACGCAGAAGCC
>JAFQGN010000271.1 GCA_017398245.1 Clostridia bacterium
CCGGTGCTTTTTTCTTCCCCAAATCTTCCCTTTCCCCTCAAAACATGCTATACTCAACTCAAACCCTCCCCCGAAAGGAGCATCCCCATGAAAAAACACTACGACGTCGCCGCCTACATCTGGCCCGCCTACACCGGAGACGAACCCCGCACGCGCATCTTCTGGCCGGACGGCATCGGCGAATGGCAGTCCGTCAAGAGCGCGGTTTCCAAATTTCCCGGCCACGACTGGCCGCGCAAGCCGCTGTGGGGCTATGTGAACGAGGCCGATCCCTATGTGATGGAAATGGAGATCGAGGCCGCCGTCGACCACGGCGTAAACGTGTTCATCTACGACTGGTACTGGTACGACCGCCGTCCCTTCCTTGAAAACTGCTTGAACGACGGCTTCCTCAAGGCCAAAAATAATCACAAGATGAAATTCTACCTCATGTGGGCCAATCACGACGCGATGACCCTCTGGGACAAGCGCAATTCCGCCGACGGCTCCACGCCCGTGTGGCTGGGCAGCGTCGATTTTGAGGAGTTCAAGCGCCTCGCCGCCCGCAACATCGAAAAATACTTTTGCCTGCCCAACTACTACCGCATCGACGGCAAGCCCGTGTTCATGATCTATGACGTGCCCAACTTCGTCAAGGGCCTCGGCGGCATCGCCAAGGCGAAGGAGGCCGTCGCATGGCTGCAGCAGGAGGCGCAGCGTCAGGGCCTGCCGGGCGTGCACCTGCAGTTCGCGATGTGGAACGAAAACTTCACCAACATCAGCGGCGTGGACGGCGAAAAGAGCATCGCCGCCAGGGACTTCTGCGACGCGCTCGGCTTCGACAGCGCCACGCACTACCAGTTCGTGCACTTTGCCGACATCGAGCGCAGCTATCCCGAAATCCTCGCTGACGTGCAGTCCGAATGGGATCGCCTTGAATCCCAGTTTGCCTTCCCCTACTTCCCGCACATCTCCGTGGGCTGGGATAACAATCCCCGCTTCAACCACGCGCTTTACAACGTGATGCGGGACACCACGCCGGAAAACATCGAAAAGGGCCTGCGCATGGCCAAAGCCTACGCCGACGCACACCCGGAACAGCCGCCGCTGATCACCGTCAACAGCTGGAACGAATGGACCGAAACCAGCTATCTCGAGCCCGACGACCGCAATGGCTACGGCTATCTGGAAGCGATCAAAAGGGTATTTGTTGATCAGGAATAATCCGGCATAGCCTGCAATTTTTCCATGCATTCTTTACATTCATCCAAAAATGTTTTATAATGTTCAAAAGCGCTGACGCGAAAGGATCTTATCCTGACGTGAAAGGGACTGTCACAGAACATGTTGCTCACACATCGTGTGGGTTGGTTTTGCGTTCCCCTCAGCGGGGAACGCTTTTCTTTTTGCAAAGGAGTCGGCTATGGAAAACAGAATTGCTCTTATCGGCATTGTCATGGATGAACCCGAAGCCGCGGAATCCCTGAACAGGATCCTGCACGAATACAAGGACTACATCGTTGGCCGCATGGGCATCCCCTATCGCGCGCGCAGCGTAAATCTGATCAGCATCGTCATCGACGCACCCAACGATGTCATAAGTGCTCTGACGGGCAGAGTCGGCCAGTTGCCTGGCACAACGGCCAAAGCGCTCTACTCCAAAGTCGAAAAGAAATAACGCCCCGGCAAGCCCCTAAGCAGCAGAATACGTTCCGCCGGAAAACCAGACACATCCCGCAGCAGCTTTTCCCAAGAAACTGAATCATTCAGAAAGGACGAGAGAAAATGTACGATCCCAAATCGATGAAAGCAGTGGAATTTATCGATCATCAGGAGATCGAGGAAACCCTTGCTTACGCGGACGCCCACAAGACCGACCGTGAACTGATCACGTCCATCATTGAAAAAGCCAAGCTGCGCAAAGGCCTGTCCCACAGAGACGCCTCCGTGCTTCTCGCCTGCGAATTGGAGGACCTGAACCAGGAAGTCTATGCCCTTGCCCGACAGATCAAGCAGGACTTCTACGGCAACCGTATCGTCATGTTCGCCCCTTTGTATCTCTCCAACTACTGCGTAAACGGCTGCCTCTACTGCCCCTATCACCTGAAAAACAAGTATATCGCCCGCAAAAAGCTCACGCAGGATGAGATCAGAACGGAAGTCATCGCCCTTCAGGACATGGGCCACAAAAGACTCGCACTGGAACTGGGCGAAGATCCCGTACACAACCCGATTGAATATGTACTGGAATCCATCAATACGATTTACTCCATCAAGCATAAAAACGGCGCGATCCGCCGCGTGAACGTCAACATCGCGGCGACGACCGTGGAAAACTACCGCAAACTCAAGGAAGCAGGCATCGGCACCTATATCCTTTTCCAGGAGACCTATCACAAAGAAAGCTATGAACGCCTGCATCCCACCGGTCCCAAGAAGGATTATGCCTATCACACCGAAGCGCACGACAGAGCGATGCAGGGCGGCATCGACGACGTCGGCCTCGGCGTGCTCTTCGGCCTCGATCTCTACCGCTATGAGTTTGCAGGTCTCCTGATGCATGCGGAACATCTGGAAGCCGTATTCGGCGTCGGTCCTCACACCATCAGCGTTCCGCGTCTCTGCCCTGCAGACGACATCGATCCGGGCGAGTTTGATAACGGCATTTCCGAAGATACCTTCGCCAAGATTGTCGCCTGTATCCGCGTTGCCGTGCCCTATACGGGCATGATCATCTCCACACGCGAATCGCCGAAGGCGCGCCAGCGCGTCCTTGAACTGGGCGTTTCGCAGATCTCCGGCGGCTCCCGCACGAGTGTGGGCGGCTACGCAGAGGAAGAACCCGAAGAGGAAAACTCCGCGCAGTTCGATCTTTCCGACCGCAGAACGCTGGACGAAGTCGTTCGCTGGCTGATGGAACTCGGTCATGTGCCGTCCTTCTGCACCGCCTGCTACCGCGAAGGCAGAACGGGCGACCGCTTCATGTCCCTCTGCAAGTCCGGCCAGATCCACAACTGCTGCCTGCCCAACGCGCTGATGACGCTGAAGGAATATCTCGAGGACTACGCTTCGCCGGAAACAAAGGCTGTCGGCGAAAAGCTGATCGCCAAAGAACTCCTCTCGATTCCCAAAGAAAAGGTGCAGGAAATCGTCGTTGATCGTCTGGAAAAAATCGCAGCCGGCGAACGCGACTTCCGCTTCTGATCCACCGCATCATATTCCCCTCGCCCCAAACACAAAACGCCGTCTGCATGCAGACGGCGTTTTGTGTTTGGGGCGAGGGGAATATGATGCGGTGGATC
>JAFQGN010000272.1 GCA_017398245.1 Clostridia bacterium
ACGGGGGTGCAGGGGGCAGAGCCCCCGCCCCCGCTGACACAGCGTTATTCGTCGAACTCAGCAGTAGAAAGATAGCGGTCGCCGGTATCGGGCAGGAGCACGACGATGTTTTTGCCGGCAAACTCCTGCGTTTTAGCCAGCTCGATCGCGGCCCATGCCGCTGCGCCGGAACTGATGCCCGCGAGGATGCCCTCTTTACGGGCAAGCTGACGGCCGACGGTCATCGCGTCCTCGTCCTTCACGCGCACGATACGGTCGATCAGGTTCGTATCCAGCACATCCGGCACGAATCCCGCGCCGATGCCCTGCAGGCCATGCGCGCCGGGCTGATCGCCGGAAAGCACTGCGGAGGTATCCGGTTCGATACCGACGATATGCACCTGCGGCTTTTTCTCCTTGAGGTATCTGCCCGTGCCGGTGATCGTACCTCCCGTGCCGACTCCGGCGACGAACGCGTCGATCTCGCCTTCGGTATCCTGCCAGATCTCAGGGCCGGTGGTCAGGTAATGCGCCTGCGGGTTGGCGGGATTCACGAACTGGCCGGCCATGACTGCGCCCGGCGTGGAGGCGACGATGCGCTCGGCTTCTTCGATCGCGCCGGTCATGCCTTTGGCCGCATCGGTGAGCACAAGATCGGCTCCGAAGGCCTTCATGAGCTTTTTGCGCTCCTCGGACATACTCGCAGGCATAACGATGATGCATTTGTAGCCGCGCGCGGCTGCGATCATGCACAGGCCGATGCCGGTATTGCCGCTGGTCGGTTCCACGATGACGCTGCCGGGGTTGAGTTTTCCTTCCGCTTCGAACGTGCGGATCATCTGCAGGGCGACGCGGTCTTTCGCGCTGCCGCCGGGATTGCGCGATTCGGTCTTGGCGTACAGGCGGGCTTTGAGTTCAAGTTCTTTTTCTATATTGGCAAGGCGGACCAGCGGTGTTTTGCCGATGGTCTCGATGACGGAAGAATATGCCTTCATATTCTGTACCTCCATGGGCTTCTTTTCAGAATATATGTACCCCTGTGCGCAGGGATTCAAACGCAAGCAGGCGGCCGGATGCGCCGACCGCCTGTTGGTTCTATGAGATTTTACAGCTTCAGCGCGGCAAGGCCGACCTTCTTGCGCACCTTGAGCATGGTCTTATTGGCCACATAGGCGGCGCGCTCGGCGCTCTGGCTCATGACCTGCTGCAGATATGCCTTGTCCTTCATGATCTGCTCGTAGCGGCCCTGAATGGGCTTGAGCGTTTCGATGACGGATTCGGCGACGGCGTCCTTGAACTTGCCGTAGCCGCCGGTGCCGAAGGTGGCTTCGATCTGCGTCATGTCCATGCCGGAGAGAGTGGACAGGATGCTCATGAGGTTGGAGATGCCGGGCTTATTTTCCGGATCGAAGCGGACTTCGGCCTCGGAATCGGTCACGGCGCGGCGCAGCTTGCGGCGGATAGTGTCCGGATCGTCGAGCATGGCGATATAGGTCTCTTCCGGGTCGGACTTGCTCATTTTACGAGTAGGCTCCTGCAGGCTCATCACGCGCGCGCCGACCTTGGGGATATAGCCGTCCGGCACGACGAAGACATCGCCATAGACGGCGTTGAAGCGCTGGGCGATATCGCGCGCCAGCTCCAGATGCTGCTTCTGATCGGCTCCGATCGGCACGAGGTCGGTCTGATAGAGCAGGATATCGGCCGCCATGAGCACCGGATAGGTGAACAGGCCGGCATTGATATTGTCGGCATGCTTGGCGGACTTATCCTTGAACTGGGTCATGCGGCTCAGTTCGCCCATATAGGTGTAGCAGTTGAGGATCCACGCAAGCTCGCAATGCTGGGCCACATGGCTCTGGAAATAGATGAGGGTCTTTTCCGGATCGAGACCCACGGCCAGATACAGGCTCATGAGCTTGAGGCAGGCCTTGCGCAGGGTGGCCGGGTCCTGGCGGACGGTCAAGGCATGCAGGTCAACGACGGAATAGACGCAGTCGTATTCATCCTGCAGGATAGGGAAATTGCGCAGCGCGCCGATATAATTGCCGAGGGTAAGGGTGCCCGTGGGCTGGATGCCCGAGAAAATACGCTTTTTCTTCTCCTGAACGGGTGCGGTGTTCTGGTTCTCCATGATGAAATCGCCTCTTTGCTGATATTGTCTGCGGCAGGGGCCGCTTTTGCTTGCGGGAAAATAAAAAACGCGCCTGCGCCCGCATCCGGGAACAGGTGCGCCGATGCCACCCCGATGGATTTTCTGCGCGCTGGCAGAAGGGAGCAAGCACTCCCCCGCCCCGGTAACGCCGGGCATGCGTCGCAGCCTACTTGCCTTCCTTATGCTTGCGGTCGTTCGCTGCACAAGGAGGTGTTTTCGGTGCGCCCTCAGAAGTCCATTCCCCCTGCCGGTACCCGCCGGGCTTGCACCGCCCCCGGCTCGCTTTCGGCCCATGTACAGGGATACTTCTCTTCTTCACAGGTGTAGGAGAATTATAACAGAGGCGGCGCGCGCTGTCAACGCGGGAGGAGAGACGAGTTTTGGCGGGAGGGGGACTTCTTTAGAAAAAGAAATCCCCCCTCCCGCGCCCTCCCCAAAGAAATCCGATTGGGTGCTGTATCTAATTCCAAGTCAGAGAGCCTCGCGAAGGGGTTCTTTTTGCAGAAAGAGCGCAGATCTTTTCACCCTTATAGGTTTCTTTTTAGGAGAGCGCGAGAACCCTTTTCCTTTTCCTAAAGAAAAAGGGTTCTCGCAAAAACTCTCTATCGTTTCCCGCGGCGGGCGGATTGGGCCATGAGCACGAGGCCGCTGACAAAGCAGACTGCGCACAGGCCAAAGAGCAGGCCCTTGGTGATATGGTTATCGATAAACTGCATGGCGGTGTTCACGCGATCGATGACGAGCAGAACGAGAAGCATGCCGGAAAGCACGATATCGGCATGCGCGAGAAGGAGCTTCATTCGGCGTCCACCTCCGCGATCATGATGATATCGGTGACCGGCCGACCGCCCTGCGAGGGCTCGCTGACAAGGCGCGAGCCATAGGTCATGACGGCGGTGTTGCCGCCATCCATATTATAGGCGGCGGTGCAGCCGAGCTGTTCAAAGATCAGCGAAAATTCGGCAAGGGTGACGCCGCGGCTTCGGTCGTTGCGGCCTTCCACCACGACAAAACAGTAGTGGCCCGGCTCGTAATAGCCGATGCCGCAGCGCGGATTGCGGTTGACGACCACGCTGTTGAACTTTTCCATAGCCTTGCCTTTTTCATCAAGCAGCATCGGCCCGAACGACCAGGCCTGCCATGCGCCGCGCTCCACAGAAGAAGCGCAATCGAACTGTTCGGCGGAATAGGTCTCCATCACGCCGTCTTTGTACAGAACGCATACATCCTGATACAGATCGTCGCGATAAAGCACGCCGTTTCGGATGACAACGCCGTTTTCGCGCGCGCCGTAGTAATCTCCGTTCACGGAAAGGACAGCTTCGTTCTGCATGGAAATATCCCACGCGTATTCGCGCTGACCCTTGCCGTAGATATCGTTGGCGAAGGCGGTCTGGAAGTTTTCGATATGGCGGATGTAGATATCCGCCACATGGAAGACGACGCCGGAGGTCTCGTTGGTGGAGATGCGGATAGAGATATCTTCGGAAAGATATGCGTCCTTATCGACCCGGATTTCGCCTGCAAAGGGCACGACGCGGTCAAACAGGGCAGAAAAATCGCCGGGGGCATAGGTCGGAACGGGGGTAGGCGCAGGGGTCGGCGTCGGAGTCGGCTGCGAGGTGGGGGGAACGACGGGGCGCGGCCGATACGTCGGCTGCGCAGACGGTGCAGGCGTTTGCTCAGATTCGAGCTGTACGGCTGTTTCGGGTGTGCCCGACGGCTGCAGCGTTGTCTCCGGCGTGGTGTGCTCGGCAGAGATCGGTTGCGGCGCGGCGGTCGGCTGCGTCTGCCCGGCGGGAGTCTGCTCCGGCGCGGCGGTCGGCGGCGTTTGCCCGGCGGGAGTCTGCTCCGGCGCGGCGGTCGGCTGCGTTTGCCCGGCGGGAGTCTGCTCCGGTGCGGCGGTCGGCTGGGTTTGTGTGGCGGCGTTCAGATCCAGACTGCCAAGGGTTTGGGCAAAATCGGGATCGAGCTCGCTTTGCACGAAGGGGTCGATCACAATGACGCCAACACTGGGCAGCACGTGGTGAAAGAGCGCGAACACGCACAGGGCGACGCCGATGAGCGCGATATCCAGCGCGAGCCACTTGAGCACTCTGCCAGCTGCGCCTTTTTTCCTGGGTTTTCTTGCCATTTAGTCCACCATTTAGTCCATTTTGAGAACGGCCATGAAGGCTTCGCTCGGCACCTCGACGGAGCCGACCTGGCGCATGCGCTTTTTGCCTTCCTTCTGCTTTTCGAGCAGCTTCTTTTTGCGGGAGATATCGCCGCCGTAGCACTTGGCAAGAACGTCCTTGCGCAGGGCCTTGATGGTCTCGCGCGCGATGATCTTGCCGCCGACGGCCGCCTGCACGGGGATCTCGAACAGGTGGCGCGGGATGGCGTCGACCAGCTTTTCGGCGATGGAGCGGCCGCGCGGATAGGCGCGGTCCTTATGCACGATGATGGAGAGCGCATCGCACGGGGTGCCGTTGAGCAGGATATCGAGCTTGACCAGTTCCGAGCGGACATAGCCCTTGAGTTCATAATCGAACGAGGCATAACCGCGGGAGCGGCTCTTGAGCTGATCGAAGAAATCGTAAATGACTTCGTTGAGGGGCAGATCGTACAAAAGCTGCACGCGGCCGCCCTCGATATACTTCATATCGCGGAAGGTGCCGCGCTTTTCCTGGCACAGTTCCATGATGGTGCCCACGTATTCCTGCGGAGAGATGACATGCGCATCGACATAGGGCTCTTCCATATAGTCGATCTCGGTCTGCGGGGGCAGGTTGGCCGGGTTGTCGATCTGGATCTTTTCGCCGTCGGTCTTGATGACGTTATAGACGACGCCCGGCGCGGTGGTGACCAGATCGAAATCGAACTCGCGCTCCAGGCGCTGCTGGATGATCTCCATATGCAGAAGGCCGAGGAAGCCGCAGCGGAAGCCGTAGCCCAGGGCGACGGAGGTTTCCGGCTCGAAGGTGAGAGCCGCGTCGTTCAGGCGCAGCTTTTCCAGCGCTTCCTTCAGGTTTTCGTAGAACGCGCCGTCGGCCGGGAAGATGCCGCAATAGACCATGGGCAGCACCTGCTTATAGCCGGGCAGGGGCTTTTCCGCCGGGCGGGTGGCCACGGTGATGGTATCGCCCACGCGGATATCGGCGATATCCTTGATGGAGGCGGCGATATAGCCGACCTCGCCGGCGCAGAGTTCCTTCTGCGGAGAGTAGCCGCCGGGCGCGAAATAGCCCAGTTCGACCACGTCGAACTCGCGGCCGCCGGCCATCATGCGCATGCGGTCGCCGGGGCGCATGGTGCCCTCCATGACGCGCACGGAGGAGATTGCGCCGCGATAATTATCGTAGTAGGAATCGAAAATGAGGGCGCGGAAGGGGGCGTTCTGATCGCCGGTCGGCGCAGGGATGCGCTCCACGATGGCTTCCAGAACATCGCCCACGTTCAGGCCGGTCTTGGCCGAGATCTGCGGGCAGCCCTCGGCATCGAGGCCGATCTCGTCCTCGATCTCCTTGACGACGGTTTCCGGGCGCGCGCTGGGCAGGTCGATCTTATTGATGACGGGCAGGATCTCCAGATCGTTATCCAGCGCCATATAGACGTTGGCCAGAGTCTGCGCCTCGATGCCCTGGCTGGCGTCGACGATGAGCACTGCGCCTTCGCACGCGTTGAGCGCGCGGGAGACTTCATAGGTAAAGTCGACATGGCCGGGGGTATCGATGAGGTTGAGTTCGTACTGCTCGCCGTTTTTTGCCGTATAAGGCATGTGCACGGCCTTGGATTTGATGGTGATGCCCCTTTCGCGCTCGAGTTCCATGGAATCGAGCACCTGTTCGGTCATATCGCGCTTGGCCATGACGCCGGTCAGTTCCAGCAGGCGGTCGGCAAGGGTGGACTTACCGTGGTCGATATGCGCGATGATGCTGAAATTACGGATTCTGGAAAGATCCTTTGCCACTTGGGTTCCT
>JAFQGN010000273.1 GCA_017398245.1 Clostridia bacterium
GCCCGTAAACCGGGAGGCAAACGCAGCAAAAACTTCCGGCTCCCTGCATATCAAAAGCCCCGAACGCATTCGGGGCTTTGCTCGTTTATTCGGCCTGCGGGTTCACATCGTTGTAGATATAATCGTACAGGGCCTGCGCGTTCGCCTTGAAATTGGGCTGGATGCACCATGCGCCGTTGATCTCGCCGGTGTTGTAGGTACCGTCCACGGGCAGACGCAGCTGTTCGACCGCGTCCATATCCAGCTGGAAGCCGACGCCGCACAGCTGCAAAATTTCCTGCAGAGTGAGGTTCGTCTCCACATAGCCCAGCATGGTGAGCACGACCGAAGCGATCGTAGTGATGGAACCCTCGCTTTGCAGCTTCTTCGCAATGGCGACCAGCGCGTCCCTCTGCCGCCCGGTGCGCACATAATCGCTGTCCGCATGGCGGATGCGCACATAGGCCAGCGCCTGATTGCCGTCCAGCAATATATCCTCGCCGAACTCCTCCAGCTTCACAAAATCTGTCTTCAGGCCCAGTTCCTTCAGGTTATAATACTGCTGCTCGTTCACAAAATACACTTCGCGCTCGGTCACGTCCATTTCGATCCCGCCGATGATATCCACGATATCCTTGAACGCGGCCATGTTCACCAGCGCGTAATCGGTCAGGTTCATATCGAAATGCTCGTTGATCGTGCGCATCACCAGCTCGGGCCCGCCATATTTGCACGCCGCATTGATGCGGTTCTGCCCCACGCCGTACATGTTCACCCACGTATCGCGCATGATGGAGGTCAGCTTCACCTGATTGGAAGCCGGATTCACGCTCAGGATGATGATCGCGTCCGTCCGGCCGTATTTGCCGTCGGCGCGGCTGTCTCCGCCCAGCAGAAGGATGTTCCACCAGCCCTTGTCGTCCAGCTTTCCGTTGGCCGCAAGGTCTTCCACGTCGACCATCTCGGTCACTTCGATATCCTCTTCCTCTGGCCAAAGCTCTCCTGCGGCTTCGTCCTGCCCTTCGCGGGCCAGGGCAGAGGGCACAGCGCCAAAGAGCATCAGAAAAGCCAGCAGCGCCGCTAAAAATCGCCTGGAATGCATAAGCAGCTTCCTCTCTTATTGCGCAAACGCGCGCTTTATTGCATGATGATCTCTTTTCCCTCGCGCAGGATATGGACAGCGGTCTTGCCCGGCTTGAAGAGCACCGGCTCACCGTCAGCGTCAAAGAACGCAGTAGCGCCGTCTATGCTCTCTCGCGCCCAGTAGCCCTCAAAATACATTCCGTCGATGAAGTACTTGCAGGCGTTCTCGCCCGTCAGATGCGCCACCGGCCTGTCGTTTTCCCAGTTGTAATACTCATAATCGGCGTACATGATGACCACGTTCGCCACGCGGATCTCCGCGTCGTTCGCATCCAGCTGCAGCTCGCGCCTGTAATAGCGCTGGTACACGCCCTCCTCCGGCAGGTATTTATACCCCGGGGCATAGGCCTTGGCGTACGTGATCTGCACCTGGCTGACCGGCTCGCCCTTTTTCGTATAATTTTCCGCCGAGAAGTGCAGCGGGGCCTTCACTTCGGCAGAATAGGCGTATTCTTCCGACGCGGCCAGCTCCTTGAGCTTCAGCACCACATTGTGCGGCGCGATGCGCTTGTCCGTGCGGTAAAAATACGTGCGGTCGGCCGAAATACCGTCGATATGCGGCAGATCGTTCTTCCTGAAATAATCGTACACGTTCGTGCCGGCAGCCTGCTGCCCGCCCCAGTGCACCAAGGTCGCGTTCCAATCGGCCGCCATGTCCGCATGCATGATGCGCGCCGAGCGCACCGGCAGCACGGCGTCGGGCATGGTATCGTTAAACAGCAGAGTATAGCGCGTCGCGCCGCCGTTCTGGATCTCCGCCTCGTAGATCACATCCGCCTCGCTCAGCCCCAGCTGCGGGCGTGCGTTGCCGGAATTGTCGATCTGCACCATATAAGGGGTGTATTCCTTGTCCGTCGGCAGGCCGGTCGTCGGCGAAAGCCTCGGCGTCTGGGCCGGGGCCATCTCCTCGGCAAAGGCCGCGCTGCACAGGGCCATACATACGGCCAGCAGCAGCGCAAAAAAGCGTACTGTTTTCATCGGTATTGTTCCTTTCCCGGCGCGCAGCGGGCATCTGTTCCCGTTTGCGCCAAAAAGATTACGACTTTATTTCAGCTTGAGTATACAACCGCGCATTTGCTCCTGTCAATCGCGCGCGCTTTTTTGCCCAGAATATAACACATATCCGCCCTATTCTCTGCCAAAACTTAGCATTTGCGGCAAAAAACGGCCATTTACCGCTGCAGGGCGCAACAGAAAGCGCCTTTTCCCTTCATCGGAAAAGGCGCTTTTCTTATTCAGCTTTCGCGCTTGACCACGCGCATCCATTTGCGCGTGCGGAAGCGGTACAGGCACCACAGACTCTTGATGATCCAGTCGATCTTCAAACTGCAGTATACCCAGAACGGGGGCAGCTTCCACACCAGCGCCACGCAGTAGCCCAGCGGGACAGACGCGCACCACAAAAACAGCACGTCCGCCACCATCAAAAACAGTGTGTCTCCGCCGCCGCGCAGAACGCCCTTGGTCGTCACGCTCTGCAGCGCCTGGAACACGACCATCACGATCACGGCGTACATCAGTTCCCTGGCAATGGCCAGCGTTTCGGGCGTGATATTGTACATGCTCAAAATCATCGGCGTGAAGGCGAGCACCAGCAGCGCAGCAAACACACCCGCGCAGAAGGAGAGGAAGATCATGCTCTTGCCCTCGCGATAGGCGCGGTCCTTGTCGCCCGTGCCCAGCGTGTTGCCCGTCAGCGTGGAGGAGGCGATGGAAATGCCCTGGTTGAACACCGTCGTCAGGCGCACCACCAGCGCGATGATCGCGTTCGCCGCCACGAATTCCTTGGAAATATGGCCGCCGATGATAGCCACCATGCTGTTGCCCAGCGCGAGCAGGCCGTCCGAACCGATGACCGGCAGGCTGTAGCGGAAGTACACCTT
This sequence comes from Clostridia bacterium, assembly GCA_017398245.1. Next base: position 3,006 of record JAFQGN010000273.1, read on the forward strand.
GACCAGATCTCCACACTTAGCGAACAGGTCCTTCAGGCGGTATTTGATCTTCGTATCGAATTTCAGGAGATACACTACCAGAATACCCGCCTCGACGATGCGCGCGATGAGTGTGCCCAGCGCCGCGCCCTCGATCTGCATCTCCGGCGCGCCCAGCTTACCGAAGATGAACACCCAGTTGAAGAAGATGTTCACAAAGAACGCCGCGATGGCCATGTACATAGGCACCTTCGCCTGCCGTACCGAGCGCAGCACGATGCTCAGCGTGAGCGAAAGGCCCATAAAGATATAGCTGAACGCCGATATGCGCAGATACAGTATGCCCTTTTCGATGACGTCCGCTTCCGAGGTAAAAATGCCCATGATAAAGCCCGGGAAGCAGAAGGTGGCGATGGTGAACAGCGCCGCCAGCGCAAAGCAGAACCTGAGCATAATCGTGATGGATTTTTTCAGCGAAGGGATATCGCCCGCGCCCCAGTACTGCGCAGTCAGTACCGCCGCGCCGCCGCCCATGCCCATGCACAAAATGTGGAAAATGTTGATAAAATCGTTCGCCAGAGACGAGCCCGAAAGCTGCACCTCTCCGTAGGAACCGAGCATGACCGTGTCCATCAGGTTCACGCCCATAGTGATCATGTTCTGCAGAATCACCGGAATGGCGATCTTGCAGATTGTACCGTAGAATTTCTTTTTGTCGTCCGTCAGCCTGAGAGCCTGCATGGGAAAACTGACCGCCTTTCTTCTCTTTCGCAAATTACCACTGCGGGTCGATCCGGCCGAAATACCAGCCGGAAACGCCGTTCTTCTTCACATAAAACCCGACGCCCGCGCGCGCCACGATGCTGATCCTGTCGCCGGGCACGATGTCCAGCCGCGCATCGGAAAAATCGTTCACCCAGCAGCCGCCCGCATCGCTTCCCCAGAAGCGGTTGGGCACCAGCGTGCGCAGGCCCGTGGTCTGCTGCTCCATCAGCGCGCAGCCGTCCGATTTTTCCACCACGAACGCCTTGCTGTCCGGCCATTTGAAGCGGATGCTCGGCGCAGCCGCCTCCTGCTTGTCCAGCGCAATGGCCTTCGGGAACTCGTCCTCATACAGGAACGTGTATCTTCCGTCCGGCTCCAGGAACACGGCGTTGAGCTGGTCGTCCGCACGCAGACCGCAGCCGCCGTCGATCGTGAGGATATTTTTCGATTCGCTCCAGTACGGGTTCAGCTGCACCTCTCCCGGCCAGTACAGGTTCGTCGGAAAATGCCCGACCACCGTTCGCTTGGGGCAGACCGGGCCGCGATGCACGAAATCGTCGAATTTCATGCATTCGAACGCCTCCGTGCCCTCCAGACGGCCAAGCTCCGTCAGCGGCAGGCCGCCGTGCACGAACGTCCAGTTCGGCGTATCGAGGATCGTCGGCAGCGTGCGCAGAAATTCCAGCTCCGTCGAAAACGCTTCGCGCACCTTCACCCGCGCCGCCTTTACATCC
>JAFQGN010000274.1 GCA_017398245.1 Clostridia bacterium
CAGCGATATCACCGCCGCTCCCGTCGTTGAAGAGACCGCTGAATAAACCAAAATGCAAAACCCCTCCTTTTAAAAGGAGGGGTTTTGCATTTTGGTTTATTCAGCGGTCTCTTCAACGACGGGAGCGGCGGTGATATCGCTGCCGAAGTACTTGATGGAGATGCGGCTCAGCTCGCCTTCTTCAATCAGCTCGGCGATCGCGGCGTTGATGGCCTCGAGCAGGCTGGCGCAGTCATCGCCCTTGCGGACCGGGATGACGACATGGCTGGCTTCTTCGGTCAGCGCAACGACCTTCACGTTGGCTTCCGGATGCACGGCGACGTAATCGTAGAAGGAAACCTCGGCGTTCAGGGTCGCATCGGCGCGGCCGGAGAGGACCATTTCGAGGGTCTGATCCAGCGTGTCAACGCCGACGGCGGTGGCGCCGTAGGATTCGGCCAGAGTCATATAGGTGGAAGCGATGGAATTGGCGGTGGACTTGCCGGCCAGATCTTCGAAGGTAGCGATCTCTTCGTTATCGCCGCGGACGATCAGCGCGGTGCGGATATAGCCATAGGGGGTGGAGAAGTTGTACTTCTCGGCGCGTTCTGCGGTCAGCTCGATGCCGTTGGCCGCGATATCGTAGCGGCCGGCGTCCAGACCGGCGAAGATAGAATCCCACGGGCATTCTTCAAACTTGGCGGTGACGCCCAGCTTGGCGGCGATGGCTTCGGCAATTTCAACGTCAAAGCCGACCAGCTTATCGTTTTCGTCGTGATAGGTCCAGGGAGCCCAGGCGCCTTCGGTCGCGATGACGATTTCGCCCTTGGCCTGAATGCGGGCGAGCAGATCGCCCTCGGTTTCGGCGGTCGCGACGGTCAGGGAGAGCAGGAGGATCATGGAGAGCAGCGCGCAGACAAACTTCTTCATTCTTGTTTTCTCCTTTGCTTTGTTTGTATTGGTACCGTCCTTTAGACGGATGACCACAGGTTGGGGCCAAAGAGCCTATTCTTCGGGCTCTTCGTGGCGGATGGTGCGCAGGAAGGCGCGGGTGCGTTCTTCCTTGGGGTTGTCGAAAAATTCCTTGGAGGGGGCGGATTCGACGATCACGCCGCCTTCCATAAAGATGACTTTGCTGGAAACGTTGCGGGCAAAGCCCATTTCGTGCGTGACGACGAGCATGGTCATGCCCTCGTTAGCCAGCTGGCGCATGACGGAAAGAACCTCGCCAATGAGCTCCGGGTCGAGCGCGGAGGTGGGCTCGTCAAAAAAGATGATCTCCGGGTCGGTCGCAAGGGCGCGGGCGATGGCCACGCGCTGCTGCTGGCCGCCGGAAAGCTGACTGGGGTAGTGGTCGCACTTTTCCAGCATGCCGACTTTTTCAAGCATTTTGCGGGCGATATCCTCGGCCTGCGCCTTGGGCATTTTACGCGCGACGATAAGGCCTTCGGTCACGTTCTGCAAAACGGTCTTGTTGCGGAAAAGGTTGTAGTTCTGAAATACGAAGGCGGTCTTTCGGCGGATGCGGGCGATATCCCGCTTGGAGACCGAGCCAAAATGGAAAGTCTCTCCGTCGAAGGTCATTTCGCCGCTGTCGGCGGTCTCCAGGAAATTGATGCAGCGCAGAAGTGTGGTTTTTCCGCAGCCGCTGGGGCCGAGGATGGCCACGACTTCGCCCTTGCTTACGTCGAGATCGACCCCGTGCAGAACATTGTTCGAGCCGAAGCTCTTTTTGATATTTCGGATCTTCAGCATGGTTTACTCCTTGATCTCGCCGTAGGAATTGAGCTTCTTTTCGCCCATGCGCTGCAGCTTGGTGAGCACAGTGGAGAAGATGAGGTAGATCAGCGCCACTTCGCAATAGAGAAGCATCGGTTCATAGTGGCGGGCGACGATGCGCTGCGAGGCCATGAACATTTCCGTTACGGTGATGTTCGCCGCGAGGGAGGTGTCCTTGATCATGCTGATGAGCGAATTCGAAAGCGGCGGGAACGCCGTGCGGAACGCCTGCGGCAGAACGATGCGCCGCATGATCTGCATATAGTTCATACCCACGCAATAGCCGGCCTCGATCTGCCCAACAGGCACGCTTTCCAGCGCGGCGCGCATGGTCTCGGCGCAATACGCGCCGGTGCTGAGCGAGAAGACGATGACGGCGGCAGGGAAGGCATCGAGCAGAATGCCGAAGGATGGCAGGCCGTAGAACACCACGAACAGCTGCACCAGAAGGGGCGTTCCGCGGATGACCCAGATGTAGAACCTGGCGATCTGCTTGAGCACCTTGATGTTGGCAAACTGCACAAGGGCCGTCGCCACGGCGATGACCATGCCGATGGCAAAGGAGATGACCGTAAGCGGGATGGTCATCTTCAGGCCGGGCAGAAGCAGCTTCGGGAAGGATTCGATAAAAATTCTGACTAATCTCTCGTTCATTATAAAAACAGCTCTTTTGCTTGAATTTCAGGGAAAAAGCGCGGCGCGCACAAAACGCACCCTACTACTCTATTCAATCTATCATACAAATAGGATTCTGTAAACCTTTGTTGCTGTTTTTTTACGCGAAATGGCCATTTGTCCAATTATAGCGCGCTGATTTTGAGCCGAAACGGCTTTGCCGGAGCGGATACTGATATATCAACCGGATCGGCTTCGTTGAAACAGGCGGGTTCGGAGGCGGGCTTTGCCATGGGAGCGGATATCGGGTATAATGGATGCAAAGAAGATGGACACGCGGGAGTTTTGCATATGAAGTTTTTTCATTTGGCGGATCTGCATTTCGGGAAACAGCTGCACGGGCTTTCACTCATTGCCGAGGGCGATCAGGGGGCGTGGGTAGAGCGTTTCTTTGCGCTGGTAGAAGAGCACAGGCCGGACGCCGTGGTCGTTTCGGGCGATGTATACGACCGGAGCATGCCCTCGCGCGAGGCGGTCGAGCTGTTCGACCGCTTTCTGACCGGGATCGCGCAAAGGGGCGTGCCGGTGCTGCTGGTGGCCGGGAATCACGATTCCGGCCCGAGGCTGAACTTTGCCAGCGCGCTTCTGGAGCAGCAGAACGTGTATATTTCCGGCACGATCGGGCGCGAACTGCGCACGGTGCTTTTGCACGATGAACACGGACCTGTGCGCTTCTGGCTGATGCCGTATCTGTTTCCGGCGGCGGTGGAGGAAGTGCTGGGGGTGGAAGAGCTGCGCACATATGACGCAGCCGCGCGCGCGCTGATCGGCTGTCAGGAGATCGACCCGAAGGAGCGTAATGTGCTCATCGCGCACCAGCTGGTGCTTGCGGACAAGCGCGCGCCGGAGGAGGGCGGTTCGGAAACGATGCTGGGCGGCGTAGGGCAGATCGATTGCTCCGCGTTCGATGTATTCGATTATGTCGCGCTCGGGCATATCCACAAGCCGCAGGCGATCGGCCGGGCATCGGTGCGGTATGCAGGCTCGCCGATGTGCTATCATTTTGACGAGATCGGCTGGAAAAAAGGAGCGCTGCTGGTCGAAATGGATGAAAATGGGTATGCGGGCTGCGAAATGTTGGAGATCGAACCGTTGCACCCGCTGCGTGTGGTGCGCGGGACGCTCAGGCAGATTATTGAAAGCGAGCGGCAGGGGGAAGCGACGGGCGAATATATCCGCGCGGTGCTGACCGATGAAAATCTGCCTGCCGGCGCGGCAGAGACGCTGGACGCGCTGTTCCGTTCCAGATCGAGCAAACTGCTGGAGGTCGTGCGCGAGATCCCGAAGGCGGAAAACGGCGCGTTGCACAGCGCGAAAAACGGGCGAGAGCGAGATATTGCGGAGTTGTTTTCGGAGTTTTACCGTACGAGAATGGGCGGCGAGTTGCCCTCGGCGCAGGAAGAGGCGCTCATTGCATTTGCGGCAAATCAGACGGAAAACGCGCCGGCGGACGCATCGGAGCAGGAGCTGGATGCGCTTGCAGAAAAACTGGCAGCCTTTGCGCTGGGACAGGAGGCGGAGAGATGAGACCGGTCAAGCTGGAAATGACGGCGTTCGGACCGTATGCGCAGACGGCTGTGGTCGATTTTGACGCCCTCGGGCAGGGGATATATCTGGTTTCGGGCGATACCGGCGCGGGCAAGACTACGATCTTCGACGCGATCGTGTTTGCGCTGTACGGGGAGGCCAGCGGAAGCCGTCGTAAGCCCGAAATGATGCACAGCGATTATGCGCCCAAATCGACCGATACGGCGGTGCGGCTGACGTTTGCCCAAAGCGGGCGGGAATTCAGCGTGGAGCGCACGATCCACTTTGCAAAGGTTCGCGGCAGCGCGAACGAATACAACCCGAAGCCGACGATCGGAGCAGTTTTGCGCGAACCGGATGGGCACACGCTGGACAGGGCCGAGACCGTGACCGCGCGCATCGGCGAGATCATCGGCCTGAATGCCGCGCAGTTTCGCAAGATCGTGATGCTGGCGCAGGGAGAATTCCGCGCGTTTTTGGAGGCGGACAACAATGCGCGCGGAGAGATCCTCGGAAAACTGTTCAACAACAGCAGGCATATCGCCTTTCAGGAGCATTTGCGGCGTGCGGAACGCATCCTGCGCGATCGGCGGGCGGATGCGCGCGAGCATATCCGCATAAGGCTCCTGCCGGATTCGCTGCGCCTGCCGGAGGATCTGGACGATGCGCAGCGCGCGCAGTTTGAGCCGGACCATCCGCAATTGCTGGAGAATCTTGCGCTGCTCGTGCGCGAAGACGAGAGCGCGCTTTTGCTGCTGGAACAGAAAAAGAAAGAAACCGATATTGCGCTGGACGCGCATAAGCAGAAGCGCGCTGCGGCGGAAATGCATAACCGCTCGATCGATGCGCTGGAAAAGGCGCAGGGGGAGCTCGCTGCTCTGCAGGAAAAGCAGCCGGAACACGAGCGGATGCGAAAGGAAACGGAACGGGCCGAGCGCGCGTACCGGCTCGTTCTGCCCGCGCTGGAAAAGCGCAGGGA
>JAFQGN010000275.1 GCA_017398245.1 Clostridia bacterium
CGTGTGGGTGTCCGACGCCGATCCCCTGCCCTGCGTCGCCGAACTCAATCTGCGCTGAGGCATTTGATAGGAGTTATTGCGAGAACCCTTTTCTTTGGAAAAAGAAAAGGGTTCTCGCGCTCTCCGAAAAGAAACCTATTTGGGGATATGTAGTTCTATCGGCAGGTTTGGGCAACAACTGTCGGCAGGTTCTGCCCGCTTTTGAAAAAAGGCCCTCCCTAAAGAAACCGATTTGGGGTTGTATTTGACGGCTGCGTTTATTCACCGGCTATGCCGGCCAACAGAGAATTCTCTTCAATATGCTACCTGAACCCAGCCCCCCTCCTCTTTCAGAAAGGCGGCTTTTATGCAAGCGAAAGATCTGAACGCGTACCTCTCCCCGTGGCTGAAAGCCTTCATCGCCGAGCACCCCTACGTTACCGGCGCGTATCTCGCCGGGTCGACGGCCGAGCTTTCGCCGGAGGACGATCTGGGAGATTGTTCCGATATCGACGTGATGCTGACGATCGAGGGCGAGCCGCGCCCGAAGCCCGGTAAGATCCCATTCGGCGGCGCGGTGATCGAGGGCACGTATATCCCGTGGAGCACAATCGAAGACCCCGAGCTTGCGCTGGCCGATTATCACATCGCGCACGCGCTGCATCTCGGGCGCATCCTGTACGATTCCGACGGCCGCCTGACTGCCCTGTGTGCAGCGGTTGCGGCCGAGTTTTCCAAGCCCGAGCGCATCCGGCAGAGGGTTGAAAGCGTGATCGCCAAGATCGAAAACAATCTGAACGGGTACGATCCGTCCGCGCCGGAGGCAAACCGGTTCATGGGGCTTCTGTTTGCCGCGGGCATCATGGCGCATGCCGTGCTTGTGGCCGCGCAGAAAAACCCGACCGTGCGCATGCGTTACCGGGCGACAAAAGCCGTGCTGGCCGACCGGCCCGAAGCGCAGGAAGCTCTTTTGCGCGCTGCCGGGTTTGACGGTATCTCCGCCGCACAGGCGCGAGAAGCCGTTTGGGAAATGGCGGAACTGTTCGACCGCGTTTCTCCCATGTGCCGGGCTGCGTTTCCCTTTACGAGCGACCTGCAGCCCGAAATGCGCAAAAGCGCGGTGGACGACGCGCTCGCACTGATCGACAGCGGCCTGCACCGCGAATGCATGTTCTGGACCTGCGCAACCTACGCCCGCCTCATGCTGCAATCGCGCGCCGACGCGCCCGAGATCTTCTCCGCGCAGCAGGAAAAGTTCGTCCGCTTTGCCGGGTGGATCATCCCCTCACAGCCGGAGCGCATCGCCGCTATCCGCAGCGCGCTGCCTACTCTGCGCAGCCTGTGCGACGCGATCATCGACCGGAAAGAGTAAGGAGGCACCGCTATGGCTCTGGAACGTTCCGTTCTGACTGAACAGGACGCTCGCGCCCTGCTGCGCGCACTTTACGGCCTGCAGGTCACAGGCCTGGAACATCTATCGATGGGAACGGCCAACTGCTACAAGGTGTGCGCGGAGGGCGGGCTTTTCTTTCTGAAGGAATTCCCCTCTTCCTATGCGCCGGAGGACGTTTTGCGTGAACACGCCCTTTTGGAACACCTCACCACGCGCTCTTTCCCCGTTGCGCGCATTCTGCCCACGGCCGATAACACCCCGTATTTTCAGCATAACGGCCATGTGTTCTGCCTGCAGGAGTTTATCGAGGGCCGCACCTTCGGCTACGATGATTTTCCAGAGGAGCTCCTTCCCCTGCTGGCGCAGACCCTTGGCCGGCTGCACGGCGTGCTGCGGGGGTATCCGCTTTCCTGTTATCGGGAAGATAAATGGTTCGACCCCTATCCTGCCGAAGAGATGCAGGCCGAGTATCTCCGCCTGCTGCCAATGGTATCTGATCGGGATCCGTTTGCCGGACGCATCTGCGACGATCTTTCCTATAAAGGCGGGCTCGTACTGCGCTGCGCGGAACACCTCCCCCTGTGCCGTGGCGTGACGTTCACCGCTTCGCATGGCGATTTTCAGGGCTGCCAGATCATCTGCGAGGGCGACCGCCTGAAGGCGGTGACGGATTTTTCCGCCGCGAACGTGCTGCCCGCCGTGTGGGAAGTGATGCGCTCCTTTACGCAGAGCTCGCAGACCTGCCGCGATACGGCCCGGATCGACCCGGACGCACTGGCCGCCTATGTGCGCGAATACATGCGCTTTGCTCCGCTGAGCCGGGGCGACCTGCGCGCCATGCCGTATGTGTATCTTCTGCAGTTGGCGCGCAGCAAATACGGCTACCCGCAGTATCTGCGCGGGGAATTGGACGAAAATTCCGGCCTGTTGCACTTTGCCTTCTGGCGGACCGATATCTGCCGCGATCTGGAAACAAAGGCGGAGATCATATCCGAAAAACTGCAGAAGCTCCTGTGAGTATATCTGTTTCCGCGGTGTGCAGACGTGCATCTGTTCACCGCGGTCATTTTTTGTTCATCCTGCATTTTTTGCAAAAATGGCGGTCTCTTCCTCCATTTGCAGCCGTTCGCAGCGTAAATTCTGTGCTATTTTGCAGGATTTTCCATCAATTCCGATGGACAAAGAACCCATTTGGGTGTATAATTTGCAACCGAAAACAGAGATCAGAGCGGAGATGCAATACATCATGCGTATCGAAAAAGATTCCCTCGGCGTTATCGAAATTCCGGACGAGGCCTATTACGGCGTGCAGTCTATCCGCGCGCAGCAGAATTTTCCCCTTTCGCACCAGACGATGCTGCCGGAAATGATCGAGAGCCTGGCCGAGATCAAAAAAGCAGCCGCCATGGCGAACCATATGGCGGGCAGCCTTTCCGTTGAGTATCGCGACGCCATCATCGCCGCCTGCAACGAAATTCTCGAGGGCAAGCTGCACGATCAGTTCGTGGTCGATCCCATCCAGGGCGGCGCGGGCACTTCCGCCAATATGAACGCGAACGAGGTCATCGCCAACCGCGCGACCGAGCTGCTCGGCGGCAAAAAGGGCGCCTATATCGTACACCCGAACGACCATGTGAACATGTCTCAGTCCACCAACGACGTGTTCCCCTCTGCCGGCAAGCTGACCACGCTCAAGCTGGTCAACCGCCTGATCCTCGCGCTGGACAGTCTCATTTCTGCGCTGTATTCCAAGGCGGAAGAGTTCAAGGATATCGTGAAGCTGGGCCGCACCCAGCTGCAGGACGCCGTTCCTGTTCGTCTTGGGCAGGAATTTGCCGCCTACGCCAAGGCGCTGGAACGCGGCGTGGGCCGCATCCGCCATGCCCGCAAGGAAATGCTGGTGCTGAACATGGGTGCGACCGCCATCGGCACCTCCATCAATGCGACGGAGGAATACGTCGAAAACGTGTGCCGCGTACTCGCCTACGAAATTGGCGAAAACTTTGTGCAGGCGGAAGACCTGGTCGACGCCACGCAGAACCCGGACGGCTTTGTGGAAGTCTCCGGCGCGATTAAAAACTGCGCGCTGATCATGTCTAAAATTTCCAACGACCTGCGCCTGCTCTCTTCCGGCCCCCGCGGCGGCTTTGAAGAAATCAAGCTGCCCGCGCGCCAGCACGGCTCCTCCATCATGCCCGGCAAGATCAACCCCGTCATGCCCGAGGTCGTCTCTCAGGTGGCCTTCCGCATCGTGGGCAACGATACCACCATTTGCATGGCGGCCGAAGCCGGCCAGCTGGAGCTCAACGCGTTTGAGCCCATCCTGTTCCACAGCCTGTTTGAATCCATCAACCTGCTGCGCCGCGTGTCCGTCGTGTTTGAAAAATACTGCATCGAGGGCATCGAAGCCGACCGAGAAGCCTGCATGCGCAACCTGATGAATTCCACCGCCGTGGCCACCGCGCTGTGCCCGGTCATCGGCTACGAAGAGGCCACCAAAATCGTCAAGACCGCCCTGCACGAGGGCCGCGACATCAAGGATGTGGCCGCCGAGCAGCTGGGCAAGCCGATCGAGGAAATCGACGCCATCTTCCGTTCCGCCATCGAAAACTGCTGATATACAACGAAGCCCCCGCCGAACGCTCGTCCGGCGGGGGCTTTTTTCATGCCAATACGCTTAAAACAGGCCTTTATTATACTTGAAGATCGCATACAGGTTCAGGCCCAGCCCGGCCACGACCCCGGCAGAGAGAATCACCACCGAGAGCGCAAGGCCGATCCCTTCCTGCACAAAGGCGTAAGAGACGCCGTACAACGCCAGCGAAACGCCCGCAATGATCGTGCCCAGACCGACCAGGCGACCGAAGGCCGCCATATCCTCCTCTTTCACGCGCCGCCTGTGATACCAGTGTATCGTTCCGATATGCCCTTTCCGGTTTGCAATGCCGATAGCGACGAGGAGCAAGCCGATCACGACCGGGCCAAGAGCGTCTGCCATATGCATGCCGTTTCCTCCTTATCCTCTGCCATGTCATAATGGGGGCTGCAAAAATACGCGCTTCAGGCGTTCATAGCGTCCACAAATGCACTGTCCCTCGCCGTGAGTTCCACCCATGCGGGCCGGAACCCTGCCCGTATCGCGTTGCGCACCGAGGCGACGTTCGACCACGCCGCGCAGTAAAACGGCACCTTGCCCATCTTCAGCGCCTCTATGGCCAGCCGGCTCGTCACCGCCGCGGCCACGCCCTGCCGCCGGTATCCGGGCAGCACGTCCACGCCGATCTGCAGCATCGTTTCGCAATCGGCCGAGCAGCCCGCAAGCCCGATGAGCTTCTCCCCTTCAAACGCGCCAACGGCCAGTTTGTCCAAATGCTTTCTCTTTTTGCTCAGCGCGTTCTCCCAATCCGCCGTGTAATACGGCGCAAAATCCTCCGGCTGCAGAACGCGCGTCTCGTACGCGCACGGCAGCGCCTTCAGCTCGTTCACATCCGGCAGGAAATATTCCGCCATAAAGCAGACCTTATAGCCAAACTGCGCAAGCCTTTCGTTCAGCGCGATGACATTCGGCGTTTCAAAGCAATGCGCGGCGGAGTATTTGCCGATGTACCATTCCATCATCTCCCGCATTCTCGGACTGACCTGCGCCACGATATTGTTCCCGTACGAGACCAGATCGCACTCAAACGGCAGCGGAAGATACTCCCGCGCCTGATCGTTCTTTTGTGAAAGCACGATCTTATTTTCGCCGGAAAGAAAATCCTGCGGCTCGCAATTGCAATCGAAGGCCGATTGCTGCAGCGCAATGCGCAATATATCCCTGTTCGTCATACGTCCTCCCGCGCCGGGCAGACGCTTTTTTTATACAGATGCAGCTGCTTCGGCTCGTCAAAGCAATCGAATTTCTTCTCAAAATCGTGCTGATACGCGAACCCGGCCTTTTCCAGGACCCTTGCGCTGGCGGGATTATCGGTAAAGCAATCAGCGTACACGGCGTCGTACCCGGCTTCCAGAAGCAGCCGCGAATATGTTTCCACCGCCTGCGTGCAATAGCCTTTGCCCCATTCCGCCTCGTTCACCACATAGCCGATGACCGCAGCAATCTCTTCGGGCGGCGCTTCTTTGGAATTGCTGTGGCCGATCACGCCAACCAGCCGGCCGTCCACTTCCATGGCGCAGTTATTCGTATGGATGAGCGCAGCGGCCAGCCGCATCATCGTCTGCTCGTCCTCAATCGCACCGAGCGCAGCCGGGAACCCGACCTTCGGGTTCATATAGATCTCCCGCAGCGCGGGATAATCGTCCACCTGCAGTTTTCTTAGCCGCATGTATCTCCCTCCAAAAACGCCTTCACCAGCGCACGGACATCTTCATTTTCCGCAAGGCGGCCGTCCGTACTGCGCTGCCCGAAATCCTTCGCGCGCAGAAACAGGCAGTCTGTCCTGTCCGCCTGATAGCTGAGGATCTTTCGAAAATTCTCCTTTTCTTCGCCGGAGATGACCACAGCCTTTTTCGGCACGGCCATGTATTTTGCCTGCCGCTCTTCGCTGCCGCCAAACCAGCCCGTGCCCCGCTCGGCAAAGATAAAATAGTTCGCGCAGGGGTAATCGGCATAATTTGGCAGCACGAACACGCATTCGTCCGCCTGAGCGATCGCATCGTACAGGGCAAAAACGCCGTCAGCCTTCGGGCAGAGTCCGCCGCAAAGGCATTCGCAGCCGCAGTCTCCGCAGGGCTGCGCATTCAGCCCGGCAAACTCAACAAACATGCAGTCAAGCTCCTGCGCGGCATACTTCCCGATGCCCGCGCAGTTCCCATTCTTTCTCCCGCTGAAGGAGACGACCAGCCGTTTCACGGCAGGTACACCGTTTCGCCCGCCGGGATGCACACGATATCCTTCCGGTCCATTTCCACCCAAACGTCCGTCGCCGTCGGGTTATGCAGCATTTTTTCATCGGCCGAAACGCGCAGCTGCCTCTGCGCCGTCATGTAGTTGTATATTTCCATATTCGTGGCATACCAGATGCGCTCGTCGCCGGCTACCTTTGCAACAAGCTGCTCCATGTACTGCCAGTCCGCCTCGCATTTGAACTCGTGGCTGTGGCCCCAGATGTACAAAAGCGGGCCGCACCAATAGCTCTCCAGCATGTCCATGAACCTGTCGGCCAGCGGCATGGCGTCCTTGTGGTGGCAGGTCGGGTCCCACAAAAGCGGCTCTTTGGGCAGCTGCATGCGGTGGTCGGGCGTTGTGGTGCGGCAATAGAGAATGCCGCAGACCTCCAGCGCCTTGAGCGTCATTTCGTTCACCGAACCGCACGGATAGGACATGCCCATCACCGGGTATCCGGCCAATTTTTCCAGAATGCGCCGATCCTGCATCGTTTCGTTCACGAGGGAGACGCCCGGCATGCGCTCCATATAGCCGTGCTGCACCGTGTGGCAGGCGATCTCATGCCCCGCGTAAAGAGCGCGCACCTCCTGCAGCTGTTCCTCGCTCATGCCGATGTAATTCTGCCCGTTGAGATGGAACGTGCCCTTCACGCCGCAGCGGTTGAACATTTCCACAAGGCGCCTGTCCTGCACGGGGCCGTCATCGTAACTGAAGGTGACAACTCTCTTCTTTCCGCCCGGAAACACGCTGAATTCGATCATTTTTCCAATCCTCCCCGCCCGTTGTATCCTGTTTTTATTCTATTCCCTACGCTCCCGCGCGTCAATACAGAAAAAGCCCGGGCCGCAACAGCCCGGGCATGCAATGTATTTGTCAGTAGACCAGCTGCATGATGTGTTCATCCATGAAGGTTCCGTCCTTCGTCTTTGCGGCAAACGGGCGCGTTGCGACGATTTTGAACCCCATCTTTGTATACAGCGCGATCGCGCGCTCGTTCGGCGCGAAGACCTCCAGTTCCAGATGGTGCAGGCCCATCTCTTTGCCAATCGCAATGGCTTCCTGCATCAAAACCGTGCCAAGCCCACTGCCCCAGAACTCTTTTCGCAGCGCAATGCCCAATGTGCCGTAGTGGCGCACCTTTTTCTTTCCGTTAACGCCGATA
>JAFQGN010000276.1 GCA_017398245.1 Clostridia bacterium
GCGCCGCCGAGAACGAGCGTCTGCTCAATCCCGTTTGCGCGGTTGACAAGGCCCTGCGCGATATCGGCCAGCAGCACGCCCATCGCGCCGCCGATGAACGCGGCCCGGCGCGAACGGCCGAGCACGCAGGCGATCACGCCCGCGGCGAGGCCATAAAGATAGTTCACATCAAAGGGCATGGTGTCGGGTTCGTCGGGGAACCATACGCCAATGGACCATACGGCGACCGCACCGAGCACAGCCGCGAGGATGGCCCGGCCTTTTTCGCCGGGTGTATCTGCCTTAGCAAACAGCCATAGGCAAAGGATGAGCGGCACGACCGCGCCGCCGAGATTGACCTCCAGCGCGCTGCCGATAGGGATATTGGGGATGAAGCCGCCGACGAGGATCGCGGCCATCCAGCCAAGGGCCTGGCGGTCGGTCAGGCGCATCCTGTCCAGAACGCGCTGGCCCACGCCGAAGAGCACCAGCAACGCGGCGATGACCAGCACGAACATTCCTGTGATCATGGTTCAACACTCCTCTCCTGCCGCATAGCATGCGCAAAGGCCAGCTCTATTATGCGGGTAGGGTCTTTCTTTTGAAAAAGACGGCGCACGCCTGATTTGCAAAACCAGCCGTCGGCGGTCGGCCCAAATGGCCGACTTGCGAAACCAATAGGTTTCGCAACCTTTGCCCTCCCCTCGCCCCCAACGAAATCACTTATAGGGGGCGTACCGTTTTTGTGGCGCAGCTCTCATTGCGTCTGGCCAACTCCAAAGCATATGCCCGAAAATGGTTTCTTTTCAGAGGGGGCTTTCTTTCTCTAAAGAAAGCCCCCTCCCGCGAATAATATATGTTATAATAAACAGGAAAGGATGTGGCGGCATGAACAGGACAGAGCGGGACAGGAAAGCGTTCACCGTGCTGACGGGCATACCGGCCGTCTCTCTGGACGCGGACGGCCGCGCGAAGACGCCCACGGCGTGCGCATGCTGCCAGATCCTCGGGCGCATCATGCCGGAAAGAAAGCTGTGCGAGCAGCTGCACAAAAAAGCGGCGGAGTTTTCGCGCAATTTAGGGGAGACCTATCTGTTCGCGTGCCATACCGGGCTGTTTCATGCGGTCTGCCCGGCGGGCGAGACGGGCTTTGTTCTTGCAGGGCCGTTCGCGCTGGGCGAATCCGAACCCTGGCAAATTCCCGAAACGATAGACGGCGTGGCGCTGGAGATGGGCGATCTGCGCGAAATGCGCGAGGCGCAGCAGCGCATGCGCGCGCTGAACACGGACGAGGCTTCGGAGCTGTGCGTGCTGCTGTACGATCTGTTTTCCGGCGCTGATGAAGCTCTTCCGGATGACGCGCGGCGCAGGGCAGCGCAGCAGCAGCGCATCGCCGAGGCTTTGCAAAGCCACAAGCAGCAGGGCAATTCCGCCATGCGCTATCCGATCGAAAAAGAAGACGAACTGATGCGCTATGTGCGCGAGGGCGACAGCCGCCGGGCCGACGCCGTTCTGAACGACCTGCTGGGGTACGCATTCTTTTCCTCCTTCACGATCGAGGACGTGCGCGTATGCACGGCGGAGCTGTGCTCGCTGCTCTCCCGCGCGGCGATCGAGGGCGGTGCGGGCTCAGACGAAGCGCTGCAGCACAACCGCGAACTGATGCGCATGCTCTGGAGGGCCGAATCGATCGAGGACATCTGCTATTTCATGCAGGAGGCGGTCGAACACTTCTCGGAAATCGCCTTTTCCCGCAGGCGCACGGGCGAGCAGGAATGCGTGCAGAGAGCCATCCGCTATATCCACATGCATTATGCCGAGCCGCTCACGCTGAGCAGGCTCGCGCAGGAGGCGCATCTGAGCGAAAGCTATTTTTCCACTCTGTTCAAAAAAGGCTGTGGCTACGCGTTCCGGGAATATCTTTCCAAGGTGCGCGTGGACCGGGCAAAGGAGCTGCTGGAAAAGACGTACATGGGCGTGACGGAGATCTCGCAGGCGGTCGGGTTCGACAGCCAAAGCTATTTTTCCAAGGTGTTCCACCGGCGCGCAGGCGTCTCGCCCAGCGAATACCGGGACAGGCTGCGCGAAGGCAAGGTTTGATTTTGCAGTTTTCATGCGCAGATATTGACAATTCGGGCCATATGTGCTATACATAACGGTATGATCCGCAGGATTTTACAGATGCAAATTGCAAAGGAGAAGATACAATGAAGCTGACTAAAGAAGCGCTGGCCGCTTATCAGAAATCGTACAACGAAAACCCGGCCATGAAGGCCGCATCCTACGCCATTTCCAAGCACCCCATCGACGAGGTGATCTTTGACCAGAGCGCCGCCAACAGCGTGAGCCACCTGTTCAACCACCTGGTGCCCACCATGCGCGCCACAAACCAGAAGGGCTCCGGCCGCTGCTGGCTGTTCGCCGCGCTGAACGTGATGCGCGAGCGCGTTGCCAAGGAAGCGGGCATTGAGCAGTTTGAGCTTTCTCAGAACTACATGGCCTTCTGGGACAAGCTGGAAAAGAGCAACTACGTGCTGGAAAGCATCCTTGAAACGCTGGACGAAGCGCCCTACAGCCGCCTGCTGGATTACATCCTGCAGACCGGCGTGCAGGACGGCGGCCAGTGGGACATGTTCGTTTCCCTGGTCGAAAAATACGGCGTGGTGCCGCAGAGCGCCATGCCCGAGACCTTCCTCTCCGGCAACACCCGCTCCGTCAACCGCGTGATCAACATCAAGCTGCGCCGCACCGCCGCCGTCATGCGCAAGATGCACGCTGAAGGCGCTTCCCGTGCCGATCTGGAAAAGGTGCAGGCCGAAGTGATGGACGAGATCTATTCCATCCTGTGCGCGGCGTTCGGCTGCCCGCCCACCGAGTTCGACTGGGAATACAAGAACAAGGAAGGCGCCATCGTGCGCGAAGCGGGCCTGACCCCGAAGGCCTTCTTCGACAAGTACGTCGCGTTCCCGTTTGACGAGTACGCCTCCATCATCAACTCCCCCACCGCAGACAAGCCCTACAACCGCGCCTACACCGTGCGCTTCCTGGGCAATGTCGTGGGCGGCAGGCCGGTCTCTTACCTCAACACCGATATCGAGACCATGAAGGCGGCTGTCATCAAGCAGATCAACGCCGGCGAGACCGTCTGGTTCGGCAGCGACTGCGGCTGGTACGGCGACCGCGAAGGCGGCAAGTGGGTGGTCGATATGACCGATTACGGCCCGCTCTTTGGCGGCATGGCCTTTGATACCACCAAGGAAGAGCGTCTGGACATGCGCCTGAGCGCCATGAACCACGCCATGACCATCACCGGCTATCATGAGGTGGACGGCAAGCCCGTGCGCTACCGCATCCAGAATTCCTGGGGCGAGGATCGCGCCGACAAGGGCTATTACGTTTGCGATGACAAGTGGTTCGACGATTACGTATTCCAGGCCGTTGTGCGCAAGGAATACCTGCCCGCCGAGCTTCTGGCTGCAGAAGGAACCGAGCCGATCGTGCTCGATCCGTGGGATCCGATGGGAACTCTGGCCGACTGATAAAAAAAAACGATCCCCCTCTTCCGGCGTTCGTTCGGAAGAGGGGTTTTCGATGCGTACTTCCGGGGCATCCTCTTCAGGCGAAGATATCTCTGCGGAAGTTTATTTTGCTACAGAAAAGCCCTCTCCGAGTTTTACCCGGAGGGGCTTTGTTTCATCACTTCAGGCCCTGCTCCTGAAGGGCGGCGAGGGTGAATTCGCGCGGCTTCGGGTTGGCGATGTGGCCGCGCACGTCGTCCGCGTCGACATAATCGCCGTTGCGCACGCATTCGAGCAGCGCCTCGCAGATATAGGCGTCCATGAAGCGCGGCTCGTACAGCGCAGGCTCCACCGTGCTGTTCATGCGCGCATCGAGCGCATCCACCATGGCGCGATACATGAAGTGGTCGCTGCCGAGCAGCTCGCGCAGGCGACGGATGCATTCGATCGCCTCGCGCATCTGCGCCACGGTGATCCTGCGGCGGAATTTGCCGATGCATTTGCCTCCGCCGAGCATGGTATCGATGGAGCAATCGAAAATGCAGGCGAGATCGGGCAGGAGGGAGATATCGGGCGTGGTCTCGCCGCGCTCCCAGTTGGAGACGGACTGCGCGCTGACGCCGAGGCGTTCGGCCAGCTCCGCCTGCGTAAAGCCCTTTTCCACCCTGCGTTCCTTGATAAACGCGCCGATAGCATTCATATCCAGATTCATTTACTATACCTCGTTTCGTTTCTTTTTTCTGCCGGCAAGGCCAGTATAGCGCGTTTTTGGCCAATGCGGAAGCGAGCCGCGCTTGTATTTTTGCGCAAAAAAACAAAGTACAGCATGCACAAGGGGCCTCGGCGTGCTATAATGAGGTGCAAAACGAACAAAGGAGCGCGGAAAAATGGCACAGCAATATATTTTCGCCGATGCAAACGAGCTGGTACTGATTCTGAAAGGGAAGGGCGGGCGCGAATCGCACATCATCAACTGCGCGGATATCCGGCGCATTTCCTTTGGCAGCGCAAAGAAAAAGCTGCTGTTCTTCCCCGTCGGCACGACCCGTCGGATCACGATCATCGTA
>JAFQGN010000277.1 GCA_017398245.1 Clostridia bacterium
GAACAGGGCAGCATGTGGATCTCTGCGGTGCTGTTTTCCATCGCTGCCATTACCGATTTTGCCGACGGCAAGATCGCCCGCGCGCGTAATCTGATCACGGACTTTGGCAAGTTTATGGACCCGATCGCCGATAAGCTGCTGGTCATCTGCCCGCTGGTGTTCATGGTCGGTCTGGGCCGTTTCCCGGCATGGATGTGCGCGGTAATCGTCGCGCGCGAGCTGGCTGTGAGCGGGTTCCGGCTCGTTGCCGCACTGGCCAACAGGGTGATCGCGGCGGACAAGCTGGGCAAGTACAAGACCACCTGCCAGATCGCCTGCGTGATCGCGCTGATGCTCATCCCGAGCAGACCCTGGTCTGTTATCGGGGATGCGCTGGCGTGGGCCTCTGTCGTTCTGACCGCATGGTCCGGCGCGGAATGCATCTGGAAAAACCGTGATTTACTTGCAGATATGTAATATTCCGACTAAAGTCTTTTCTGTATAAAGAGAGGCGAAAAACATGGTTGCTGAGATCCTTTCTATCGGTACCGAGCTGTTGATGGGCCAGATCGCAAACACCGACGCGCAGTATATTTCGCGCAAATTGAGCGAACTGGGCATCACGATCTACAGACAGACTACGGTCGGTGACAATCCCGGCCGGGTGAAGGAAGCGCTGGAAGTTGCCCTGGGCCGGAGCGATATCGTGATCACCACCGGCGGGCTTGGCCCCACGGAAGACGACCTGACCAAGGAAATGGTCGCCGAAGCGCTTGGCCTGCCCATGGTACTAGATGAGGGCGCGAGGAAGCATGTCGTCGGCTGGATGAGCCGGTTCGGCAGGCAGATCACCGAAAACAACCTGCGTCAGGCCTATTTCCCGCAGGGCGCGATCATCATGCCAAACCGCTGCGGGACTGCGCCGGGATGTATTGTGGAGACTACCGACGGCAAGGCCGTGGCCGTGCTGCCCGGGCCTCCGCGCGAACTGACCGATATGTTCGAACAGGCGCTCGAGCCATATCTGCGCAAAAAGAGCGGCATGACCATTGCATCCCGCTTTCTGCATATTTTCGGCGTGGGCGAATCTAAGGTGGAGACGATCCTCAAGGATCTGTTCCATACCGACAATCCGACGCTCGCGCTGTACTGCGGCGCGGGGCAGGTGTACGCCCGTATCACCGCGCGCGTGCCCGAGGGCGAGGATCCCTCTCCCCTGCTCGATCCGGTTGAAGCCGAGATCCGCGGCAGACTTGGAGACGCCGTGTACGGCGAAGGGCTGGAATGGGATCTGGCGAAGACGATCGTGCAGATGCTCACCGAGCGGCATGAGCGCGTCAGCTTTGTGGAAAGCCTGACCGGCGGCATGCTTTGCGGGCGCGTGGTCGACGTTCCGGGCGCATCGGATGTGCTGGACGAAGCATATGTAACATATGCCAACGAGAGCAAGATGCGCATCGTCGGCGTCCAGGAAGAAACGCTCAGGGCGCATGGCGCGGTGAGTGAAGAGTGCGCAAGGGAAATGGCCCTCGGCGCGCTGAATCGTTCCGGCGCGGACTGGGCCGTGTCCACCACAGGCATTGCCGGCCCGGGCGGCGGCTCGGCCGAAAAGCCGGTCGGGCTCGTCTACATGGCCGTGGCGCACGAAGGAAAGGCCGAGGCCTTCCGCTTCCAATTCCGCGGCAATCGGGAATGGATCCGCACGCTGGCGTGCGAAAACGCGCTCAACAGCCTGCGGCTTGCCATCATGAAGGCGATATAAAGCCCTCCAGCTGCAAGGAGGAGCAGATCGCCCGGTCCACTTTGCACATCATTTCCGGCGGAAGAAGGCCGATTTTATCGCGCAGGCGGCGTTTATCGAGCGTGCGCATCTGCTCGGCCAGAACGATGCTGTCTCTGCTCAGCCCCGTTTCCCCCGCGCGGACATGCACATGGGTCGGCAACATGGGCTTTCCCAAGGCGCTGGTCAGCGCGAGCACGATCACCGTAGGGCTGTAGCGGTTCCCCATGTCGTTCTGGATCACCAGCACCGGGCGCGTGCCGCCCTGTTCCGATCCGACGACAGGATCCAGCCCGGCGATATAGATCTCCCCTCTTCGGATCATCCTTCTTCACCATCCGCAGCAATCGTTTCCGCTGCATGCTATGCCGGGCGCGGCTCATGCGTGAAAGGCGAAGGCCGTGGGGCGAATGTCAAGTGGCAGCGCCGGCCTTGTCGGCAGCGCTTGAAGGACATAGGAGCGGCTCGAACGCCGAATGGCTGTTTCTTTCATTGGTAGCCCTGCCCATGCTCGAAGAGCGCAGGGGCGTATGTTAAGGGGTCGCCGGTTTTGCAAGCAGCGCGCGAAGGACATAGGAGCGGCGCGAATGCCGAATGCTCGCCTTTCCTTTGCAGGGGGACATGAATCGTATGCGAAAGGCGCAGCAGGCCGAGGAATTCACGTGGCGGGCGAAATGCTCGGCAGCGGAATCGAGCGGCCATGCGTTTTGTTTGCAGAATGCCGTCCGGCGCTTTTTGCCATGCAACCAAGCGCTGCGGCGCATCGTCTATACAGATAAAGGAGGGCGAACATGCTCTTTGAGACCGCCAACGCAAAGATCAACTGGGCGCTTCGGGTGACAGGCCGCCGGGAGGACGGCTATCATTTGCTGGATATGCTCATGCAGCCCGTCTCCCTGTGCGATGAGTTGCGCGCGCAGGAAGCAGACGAGCTCTCTCTGACGATCGAGGGCGATCCTGTCGCTCCCGGGCCGGAGAACCTGATCTGGCGCGCGGCAGTGGCGCTGCAGGCGTTTACCGGCTGCAAAAAGGGCGCGCGGATTGTTCTGACAAAGCGCATTCCCAGCCAGGCCGGGCTTGGCGGCGGTTCGGCCGATTGCGCTGCGGCACTGCGCCTTCTGCGCAGGCTGTGGGAGCTGCCGGTGACCGACGCGCAGCTGCACGAAATCGGCCTGAAATTGGGAGCGGACGTGCCCTTCTGCCTGACGAACCGTTTTTCGCGCGTTCGCGGTATCGGTGAGGATGTTCAGCCCCTTGCATGGGCAAAGCAGATCCCGCTGGTGATCCTGAAGCCGGATAAGGGCGTGCCCACGCCGCAGGCTTTCCGCATTCTGGATGAAAATTCTCAGCAAAAACGTCAATTAGACCTTGACAACGCGCTGAATGCGTTGTCTAATGGAGATTGGGAAGCTTTCGCCGCATGCGCCGGAAACGACCTGCTCGCGCCCGCGCTGCAGATCGTGCCCGAGATCGGCGAGTGCATCGCGCTGCTGAAGCGGCACGGCGCGCTCTATGCCGATATGTCCGGCAGCGGCTCGGCCGTGTTCGGCGTGTTCCCGGATATGGAGAGCGCGCAAAATGCAGCGGCAGCGATCGGCCCGGGAGCATACGCGGCGCTTACAATTGCGTAACGCCAGCTCCTTTGCACACATCTTCGTTATTCATCAGGAAGCATAAAAAAACAGGAGGAATCCCATCATGCGTACTTTCAAGGTTTTCGTGGCCCTCACTCTGGTTCTCAGCCTTTTCGTTCCGCATTGCTTTGCGGAAGAGGTCGATCCGGCGATCGCTTCGATCGAAGCGCGCACCGGCGTGACCGCAGCCGACGCCGAGGCGAAGTATAAGGAGCTCAAGAAAGGCAGCTCCGGCAACGTTGTAAAAGAAGTGCAGGCCAAGCTGATCGAACTGGACTATCTCGACGACAAGGCCGACGGCTCCTTCGGCGGCAAGACCCAGACCGCCGTTGAACTCTTCGAGACCGAGCAGGGCCTGATCGTGGACGGCGTGCTTTCTCCGCTGGAGATCTACTACACGCTGGACTGCGCTCCCCTCTCCCGCGCTGAGGTCATCGTGAGCAAGGCGAATGCCGAGGATATCGCGAGCGTTCAGGCCGCCATCGCCGTTCTGCCCATCCGCGTGACGGATGAAAAGGTGCTTGTGCAGAGCAAGCTGAACAAGGAGACCTACCCCGATATGCTGACCGCCGTGGTTGAAAACACCACCGCGCAGAATGTGATCGCCTACACCGTCGGCTTCCTCGCCTATGATATGAATGGCCAGCCGCTGCAGATCCTGACCCAGTATGACGAAAACGGCTATTACGAGGTTCTGGGCAACGCCGAGGGCATCTCTTTGCCCGCCGGACAGACGTTCGGCTCCTCCTTCGGCTGGCGCCTGCAGGAAAACCACGGCATCGTGCATCTGATCGCCTGCGTGCAGACCGCCACCTTCGAAGACGGCACCACTTGGGAAAACCCCATCTATTCCATCTGGACCGACGCCTTCGCCGAAAAGCCGCAGGACGTTGCCATCTTCGCTGAATAACGCGCATATTTGCAAAAAGCCTCTCTTCGGAGAGGCTTTTTTTCGTGCCCGAATGCATCGCCTCCTGTATAAATCCTGCGCTTTATGCCGATTCTTACGAACAGAGAAATCGATTTTCTGGAGGAAGATGATATGAAAAAACGTTGGATAGCACTCGCCGCTGCAATTTTTGCAGGGCTGATGTGCATTCCTGTGCAGACCACGCCGCCTTTGATCCGCCTGCATGTGCTTGCCGAAAGCGACAGTGCGGCAGATCAGGCGGAAAAGCTGATCGTTCGCGATGCGGTCCTTGCCCGCGCGCAGCAGATTCTGGCCGAATGTACGGATTATACGCAGGCGTATGCCATGCTGGATGCGCACATGGCTGAGATCACCACAGCGGCGCAGCAGGCGTCGGAGCGGGAAGATATCCGGGCGGGGCTCGTCCGCGAAATGTATCCGGACAGAGATTACGGCGATTTCACCCTACCGCAGGGAGAATACATCTCCCTCAAGGTCGAGATCGGCCCGGCGCAGGGGCAAAACTGGTGGTGCGTGGTGTACCCTTCCCTATGCATGCCTGGCAGCGCCTCGCCGGAGGAGTTAGAA